>NZ_BMOL01000011.1 GCF_014647055.1 Deinococcus aerolatus
CGCGAAATGATTAAAGTCCCACTGGAATTTATTGAGCGCCTTGCGGACGCACTCTGCTACGCCGCCTGAGACGCCTTGATGGCCAAAGTCGAGCTCAGAGCGTGCTGAGCATCTGCAACTGGTGGATTTTGAAGGCCGTCCCATGGCGAAGACGGCCCTGGTTGAGTTGAGACGCGAGTTGCGCAAAGAACGCCAGCAGCGAGAGGGACCCGCAGACGTCCGGCTGCTGAACAGCGTCTCCCCCCAGACCTACAACCAATTCACGCGCTATTTCGACGAGGCTATGGAGAGTGCGGCCAGCATTGGGGCGGTTGGCACCGAGGCGATTGCCTCTGATGCCTACGACATTCAGGCGGACGGTCGACGCCACTCGAATCTCCGGACGCTGTATGTGCTGTTTCAGCGGGGGCTATCTCCGACCTATCAGTCTGTCCAGAACTCTCCCCGCTACTACACCCGCGGGGTCAGTCTGTCTCAGCTTTCCCCGAAGGTCCGGCAGGCGCTTTTCGGGGGAGCGTGGCATCTGGATCTGGCAGCGGCGCAGTTGGCCATTCTGGCGCAGCTTTGGAAGCTGCCGAACTGGCAGAGGATTCTGGAGTCGGCCGTGCATGGGCATCAGTCCTCACGGATAGAGGTGTGGGTGCCGCTGCTGCGGGCTGTGGGCCTGGAAGGGCTGGAGCACAAGCGGGCCTTCAAGACACTGGTGTACTCGGCGGCGTACGGAATGAGCCGGAGGAATCTCCTGAAAAAGGCGGCAGAGGCCTTCGGCGAGGAGCGTGCGGCCGCATTGTTCAAGACGTCTTTGATGCGTGAGTTGCTGGTTGGACGCACCAAGCGGATGACACGGCTCATGGACGAGGGAGGCATCAAGGATCCTATCAGCGGCACATTCATAACCCTGGAGAGCAGGGAGAAAATCTCAAAACCAACCGACCCATTGAAATCAGCCCGGCACTTGAATGCGACCGTACGGTCCCTGATGGCCTATGAGGCTCAGGCGGTCGAACTGGATTTGATGCAGCCTGTGCTGGACCGCATGCGCAAGGATGCCCGGTTCCGGGTGGTCCTGTGGCTGCACGACGGCTGCTATATCACCACGGGCTCAGTAGCTGACAACTTCGTTTTTAGTCGTCCCAGACGACGGGAAGGCCACCTTCCGGTCTGTCCCTCGACAGCAACGAGAAATGGCGGTGTGTTGAGGTATGAAGCCACCAAAATCCGCCGCCTCACAAGCTACTGAACTCACGGCCCATTTCAAAGCCTGCGTGCCCTCGCTGCGTATCGACACGCATCAGCGTGCCGTCGACGTTGTTCTGGTCATGATCATGGCCCAGAGCGTCAACCAGCGCGATCTCGGTCTGCATCTCCCTGGCACCAGTTCTCCTGAAGCCAAGAAGCGGCGCGTGGAACGCGCCGTCCACGATGAGCAACTCACGGCTCAGGTCTTCCTGGCCCTGCTGCTGGTTCATCTTCCCCCAGGCAAGATTCTGATGAGCGTGGACCGCACGACCTGGGAACACGGGGATTCGCCGCTTAACCTCCTGGTCCTGGGTGCGGTGGTCCACGGCTTTACGATTCCGCTGGTCTGGGTGGCCCTGGATCACACGGGCAACAGCGACACCAGGGCACGCATGTGGCTGGTGTTGCGACTGCTGGAGGCCCTTCCAGCGCGACGCTGGAAGGGCCTGGTGGCGGACCGGGAGTTCATCGGGGCCGAGTGGTTCCGCTTTCTGCGCCGGAAAGGGATTCGCCGGGCCATTCGGATTCGAAAAGACACCGTCCTAGACGAACTATCAGCGGGCGAGTGGTTCCGGGAGCTGCAACCCGGTCAGTTCCGGATGATTGCGGAGCGGACCGAGGTTTTTGGTGAACTTATGCGGGTGGTGGCCACCAGGTCACCCGCGGGTGACCTAGTGATCATCGCAACGGATTTTCACGTGTGGGAAACGTGGCAGCTGTACAAGCTTCGCTGGACCATCGAGTCCACGTTTGGCTCGCAAAAGTCGCGGGGCTTCGATTTGGAGCGGACCGGAGTCACGGACCCCACACGGTTGGAGCGGCTGTTCGGTCTGGTGACCATGGCCTGGTTGGCCTGCCTGCGGGTGGGCGTCTGGCGGCATGAAACCAAACCGATCCGGGTGCTGGCCCATGGCCGCTAGGCCATGAGCCTCGTGCGCTACGGCTCGGAAGAACTGCGCCATGTGCTGCGGTGGGTCCCCGAGAGACTCGGCGAGATACTACGCGTCTTGATACGCCCTTTTCCCGAACTGAGACAACCGGAAACCGAAGTTGTCAGCTACTGAACACCACGGGGCATGATGAAGTGACAGAGCAAAAGCAAATCGAGCGGGTGGTGCGCGAGGTCAACGCGCGGGCGGCCAAGGCTGGGATCGCCACCGTCCTGACCTACGAGAAGCTGACCTAGTGAACCGAGATGGTGGAGTTCAAAGGAAAGAGAGATTGGAGTGGCAGGGTGGGCACACAGGAAGGGCGACGCGCCCTGTCGGGCACCTCCCTCTATAGAGGGCGCATCGAAAACGAAAAAACACCGTGCTGGAGCGACTTTTCGTCAATTTGAAAAAGGAAAAATGTGAGATTTTGGCCGACCTGCCCCTTTGATGTTTTGCTCTACCAGCGTGAAAAGGCCATGCTGAAGGTGGAGTCAGTCACCCAGGGCCAGGATCTCGGCTCGTCTCTGCGTGACACGACCTTCCAACTTCAGAAAGACGATGGCGGCGGCAAAGCCTAACCCAGCCACCACGAGCCACATTGGTGCCGCGCCCAACCGGGCCAGCAGCACGCCGCCGAGCAGGGGCGCGATCAGGGTGGCCAGACCGCTCATGCTGCCGACGATCCCGATGTAGGTGCCGCGCTGGCCTGACGCGGCCAACTCGCTGATGATCGTCTTGCTGATGCTGTAGGCCAAAATTTCTCCCAGCGTCCAGACGGCCACGGCCAGCACATGCACTGCGAAGGTCTGTGCGGCGGCGTGGATCAGGAAATCCGCACCCAGCAGCGCCTGCCAACGGGGATGGCCCGGAGTGCTGATGGAGTGGCCTGGCGGCAAGCCCAGCAGGATAATCATCACGCCGTTGATGCTCATGACCTGTCCGTATTGCACCGCGCTGTAGCCCTGCTGTGCGAAGACCAGGGCCAGCGCACGTCATGCCGTAGAGCAGGCTGAGCACGCAAGCCACCACACGCTCCATCCGCTAATCCGGGACGTGCTGCCGTATACCTATGGACGCGTCAACTTCTGTAAGTTGTGGATTGGTGATAGGCCGCTGCACGGTGCTGACGGGTTATGAGCGCGTGCTGCTCCTCACCATCCAAGGCCCCTGAGAGCCCTCTGAATCACACGACGATTCGTTTGAAATCGCCCTGCTCGTCGCGTGCGGGAAGTTGGGCGTACATCAGTTCACGGCTGACCACCTCGGCCACCGCCTGGCCCAGCTCCTCGGCGCTTCGGTGCTCACTTGGGAGAGGTTCGGCCACCACGTCGAAACCGCGCTCAGCGTCCACGTCCTGAAAGCGGACCGAGACGTGAAAAGCATGACCACTCACCTCCGGCATGATGTTCAACCCCTCTCGGCCGTGCTTGTGGGTGTCAAAGGCTGATTCGAAGTTGGAGGTCCATGTTTGTAGTCTCGTCCGAGGACAAGGGTGTAGTCTGCCCGGCCATCTTTACATAGGGTTGAGCGTCGAACTCCATCACGTGGGGCGCTCCCGAAAGCGCCAGTCCGGTCGTGGCGGTGACGTCGCCTCTTTTCACTTCCGCAGGGGCTCTTCAATGTCGAAGGTGGGCAGGACGTGGTGGTTTGGCTGTACAAGAGCAGTCCTCAGACTTACACCGTGTCCGAAGTCGGGCCTTTGAAGGGGTGCTGTGGTGGTGAGATGGTCATTGCGGCTGGGCAGAGTCGTTCAAGATCTGCTGGTGAGCAACTTTGTGGTCAGCCTACTGGGGGACAACCTGTGAACCCCTTGGCGAAGAGCAACCGTGGCCGTCTCTCTATGTCTATAGATAAATTCTACGCTACGATTTTGCCATGTCCGAATCCTGCCCTCTGCTGATTCTCAGTGTGCCCGCAGGCCACGAGATAGACCCACAGGCCTGGGAAATCCTGAAAGTACACGCCGGGGAGAACTACGGCGCTGGCGTGGTGCTGGCGGCTGCAGCGTTTCTACGGGCGGAACCTCCGATGCTGATGGGCGATTGGAGAGCTTCAAGGGCCGAGGTGCTGAGGGACCTCACTCCCCTGATCGAGTCGGCCTTCTTCAATCTGGACTGGCTCGAAGCCGCGATGTAAGCATCAGGTGGTCACGGCGGTTCGCTCCGCCACGGCCAGCACATCTTTCGGATTCAAGACGCCCTTGAACCAGACCAGGCGGTCCCCGAACTCACTGGGGTTCACGCCCGCCTTCTCCAGATTGAGCCGCTCGGAGACGCAGACGATCAGATCGGTCCGGCCCGACTTTTTGAGCAAAGCGAACTTCTTCTTCAAATACTCGGGCCGCCAGTACCCCACGATCTCGACAAGCACGCTGCGTTCCCCGTGGACCAGCCGGAAATCGGGGAGGATCACGCCGCCCGGGACTGAGACCAGGTCCACCTCGCGTTCGAGTTGCCAGGGCGTGTCCAGCTTCGCGAAACGCTCGGCGAAACCTGACTCCAGGGCACTGTCGTGTTCCTCGGGGGCCTTGTAGTGGCTGACGTAACCGTCCTCGCTGGTGAGCTGGAAAGACCATTCGTCGTCCTTGGGGTCCACCCAGGCCAGATCCCGGCGGGGCTTGAGGGCGGCGCTCAGGTCCCACTTGGTGACGTGGAGGAGGGCAGGCAGGAATTTAGCCATCGCCAGGCCGTAGCGCGTGTTGCTGGAGAACAATGACGTCGGGCCGTCCAGGGTCAGGGTGAAGCCGTAGTTGGCGTCCCCTTCCACCGTCACCATCAGCCCGAAGAACTTGAGGTATTTCAGCAGTTGCTTGTAGCGGGCGGGTTCGTTGCGCCGGGCGGTGATCACCAGCTGGAAGGCGCGGTACAGCGCGCCCTGGGCCTGTGCGAGATCCCAGCGCTGGATGAGTTGCAGCGGCTCCAGGGGGTCAAACGCGATCAACGTCTGCTGGTCCGGTAAGTCGGCATACAGGGCGGTTGCGATGTCGTGCGGGTTCAGCGCAGCCTCGGTGGACAGGGCGCGGGCGGCCTGTTCCAGAACGGTGTTCGTCCGCTGGCGGCTGGGGGGTCCGTCCTGCGCCAGCGCAAAGACCTTCTCGCGCACCGCGGCCGGGGCCAGGCCACCCCCGGCCTCGAATTCCCCACGCTGGGTGAGCAGGTGGGCCAGACCGCGCACCACCCGGTAATCCGAGCGGCCCGCCTCCAGGTCCCGCAGCTCCTCATTGAGGTCCGCACGCCGCTTGCCGACATGGGCCCCGAAGACGGCAATCAGAGTCTCGGCCAGCTTGAGATTGTTGGTGGTGGGCTTCAGGCGGCGGGGCTCGAAGAGCCCCGCCTTGATCCGGAACATCAGCAGCTCAGTCGGGAGCATTGATGCTCTCCCAGGATGGAGTCCCCTGCGGCTGCCATTGTCCCTTTCTCTGCTGACTGACGCGTTCTTCGCTGGTGCCCTCGGTGATCACCTCGTACAGGGTGGCCTTCTTGCCCCTCGCTTTGCGAAGGATCCGCCCCAGACGCTGGATGTACTCGCGCTCGGTGGCGGTGCCCGAAAGCATCACCCCGACACTCGCCTCCGGCACATCCACGCCCTCGTTCAGGACCCGGCTGGTCACCAGGATGCGGTACGAGCCGTCCCGGAAGCGCTCGAGTGTGCTGTGCCGCTCTTTCGTCGGGGTCTGGTGCGTAATGCTCGGAATCAGGAACTCACGGCTGATCCGGTACACCGTGGCATTGTCGTCGGTGAAGATCAGCGTGCGCTCGTTCGGGTGGTTGACCAGAATCTCTTCCAGGACCCGGAGTTTCCCTTCGGTGCCGTACGCTAGGGAGCGGGCCTCGCGGTGGGCCAGCATGGCGGCCCGCCCCTGCGGAGAGCCGCTGGCCATAATGAACTGCTTCCAGCCGTCCAGAGAACCCAGCTTGATGCTGTTCAGGCGCAGGAAGTCATTCCGCTGCCGGATCAAGGTGTGGTAGCGGTCCTGCTCAGCGTGGCTGAGCCGGACCTTGATGATGATTTCGCGGTAGTCGGCTAGGGTGGTGCCCGCAAGATCTTCGGGACTGCAGGAATACACCACCGGGCCCAGCAGGGTCTCGAGGTCACGTTCCCGCCCATCACTGCGTTTCAGTGTGGCGCTGAGTCCCAGGCGGTACGGAGCCAGGCTCATCTCCGCGATGACGCGGGTGAAGTCAGAAGGCAGGTGGTGGCACTCGTCGCAGATCAGCAGCGCGTATTTGCCTGCCAAGTCCTCAGCGTGAATGACGGCCGAGTCGTAGGTAGATACGAGGATCGGCGTGTCGTCGTGGCTGCCGCCGCCCAGCAGGCCGACATTGACATCCGGGAAGGCCGCCAGGAGGCCTGAGTACCACTGCTGCAGCAGGTCCAGCGTTGGCACGCAGATCAACGCACTGCGGGGCGTGTCCCTCAACGCCAGCTGGGCCACCAGAGTCTTGCCCGAGCCCGTGGGCAACTCGGCAACCCCTCTCCGTCCCGCAGCCTTCCAGGCTTTCAAGGTCTCCGTCTGGTGGGCGTAGGGGCTGATCTCGCGGGCAAAGCCCAGATCCAGCTTCTGGAAATCGGCCGCCTCGTCCTTGAAGGTCAGTCCCGCGGCCCGCAGCCGCTCGACGATCTCGCGGTAGTCCTGGCCCCGGGCACGGTGGTTCTGACTCCTGGCGTCCCAGGTGAACAGCTCGGCCACCACCTCCGGCACCGCCTTCATCACCAGGGTGCCCCGGTCGAGGCGCAGCGGCGCAGTCATGCCCGCCATGCTAGCGGCCAGAAGAGAGACTGACCCTGCCCCTGACGCCAATCACTCGCAGGCGCGGCCGTCCCCATCGCGGTCCAGCTTGCGGCTGTAGCCGGGCTGGCCGATCAGGAGTGGCGCTTTGCCAGCCGCTCGCACCGCCGCGCAGTTCGGATACGTCACGGAACTGGGCGGCAGCGTGGGAATGGGGGTGGGCGCCCGGGGCACAGGCGATACAGGTGTCGCTGCACCTGGGCGGGTCTGGGGAGTTGTCCCGGTGCCCTTCTCGGTGTTCAAGGTGTACTTTCCACCGGGCTGCACGGTGACCGTCACCGTGCCGTTCAGATCCGTGCGGTAGATGGCTGCGCCCACGCCCTTGTACAGCGCCAGCGCTTCCGAGGTGGGATGGCCGTAGTTGTTGGGGCCAACGCCGATCACGACGTTGCGGGGGCGCACGGCCTTGAGCCACGCGGAGCTGTCCCCGTTCCTCGCCCCATGGTGAATGGATTTATACACGTCGATGGGGCCGAGTTTTGATGCCGGGTACGTCTTCAGCCAGCCCTGAGTCTCCGCTGTTTCGCTGTCGCCTGTCATGAGCGCCCGGAACGTGCCGTACTCGACGAGCAGGCCGACGCTGTTGAGGTTCTGATCGCCTCTGGGCATGCTGGGCGGCGGGGGCAGGACAGTCACCTTCACGCTGCCGAGGTTGATCACCCGGTCACTGGCCAGCAGACCCTGGGTGCCCGCGGCCTTGACCGATGCCGTCAGCTTGCCGAAGGTCTGGGTCGTCGCCGCGATGCCGTTATTCAGGAAGAACTTCGGCTTGAAGCGCTGGACCGCCGGGATCAGTCCTGTGATGTGGTCCGCGTCGCCGTGGCTGGCTGCCACCACCGCAAGACTCTTGACGCCGTACTGAGTCAGCAGCTCCGTCATGCGTTTCTCGCTGCGCCCGCCGTCGTACAGCAGGCTCTGGCCTTCAGGGGCGGTGATCAGCACCGCGTCCCCCTGGCCGACATCCAGAAAACGGAGGGTGAGCACGCCGGGCAAGGCGGTCTGGGCCAGAGCGCCTCCGCCCAGCAGCGCCGCCAGCAAGAGGAGGCGCCTCACAGCTCCAGGTCTCCATCAGGAGTTCTGACATTCAGGCCGTCGAGCGTCCGCTGGCCCAGGGCATGACGTCGGTCCGTCTCCTCGTGGTCCACCTTGAGGTTCACGTCGCCGCCCTGAACGTCGAGGCGGACGACGTCGCCTTCCTTGACCCCTTTGGGCAGACTTGCCAGGCGCCAGTCCTCGGTGGTGCCGTCCGGCAGTTCCACCCGCGCCATCTTCCCCTCGATGCCGTCAACGGTGACGTAGCTGATGCCAGGGTCCTCGTTACGCTGCTCAGGTGACATGTCCCACGCTAGCGCACGCAGGATGCCCGGTTGACGTCGAGTGTCGCCCCAGTCACGTGCCCCACGAGAGCAGAGGCCAGCACATCTCCCAGGGAGAATGCACAGGCCCGGTCCGCGGCGTGCTCATTCCGGCAAAGTGCAGCCAGCCCAGGGCGGACCAGCTGGGGGCTGCGCGAGGCTCCAGACGCGCGTCCCGGCTCGCCCTTCAAACCCATCATGCAGGTAAGCATGCAGGTCTCAATGCCAGGTCATTCCCAAACACCTGCTTAAAGTGTGTCCCAGACGCTTTCGCCTCGCCAACAGGAGCATCGGGGCGCATGATTTGACAGGAGGTGCATACCGCCCTATATTGAAGGAATCAAAGCGGCCTCTTGGGCCGCTTTTTCCGTATCTTGGTGCGGCCTCATCCTGACGCTGCCCTCTACCTGCTGTCTGATCCTCACCGATCTGGTCTGGGGCATGTGGTCGATGGCCTCCTGGGCTGGCCAGGGGAGGCGGTCCGAAGCCCACCGCATCCCTCGGGAACTTGTGCCCGGAAGTTTGCAGAACGACGCACCGCGGCGGTCAGCATGGGCCGCACATGTGACACCGCCGTCAAAGGCATGAGGCTAAGCTGGACGCATCCATGATTGTCAAAGAGCATCAGGCGCCGCCCACCAGTGACAAGTTCCAGCGCGCCGGGGACGACGCAGAGAGGCAGATGGCGTTCTACCTGCGCCGCGCCTACGGCAGTGACCCCGACGTGCATGTGTTTCACAACCTCCGCTTCGAGAAGGGTGAAGACGCCGCCCAGATCGATCACCTGATCCTCCACCGCAGCGGCGCCGTCATCGTCGAGAGCAAGAGCGTCACCAGCGCCGTGCGGATCAACGAGAGAGAGGAGTGGTCCCGGCAGTGGAACGGCCGCTGGACAGGCATGCCCTCTCCGGTCTTGCAGGCCAGACGCCAGGCTGATTTCCTGCGCTCCCTGCTGGAGGCCCACCGGGAGGAGTTGCTCGGCAAGTTTCTCTTCGGGTTCAAGCAGAAGAGCTTCCGGGCTTTTGTCATTGACGTGGTGGTGGCCATCAGTGACCAGGGCGTCGTGCAGCATGACGGGAAGCTGTCGGATGTGCGCAAGGCGGACCAAGTGCCTGACCGGGTGAGAGAGCTCATAGCAGACCACGTTCAGCTGGCCAAGGTCTTCAGCAAGGATCCTCGGTCGGACACCTGGGGAGTCACGGTCACGCCAGAAGAGCTTGTCCGTGTCAGCGCATTTTTAAGGGCCAGGGACACGCCCCGTCGTCAACAGGGGAGACCAACCTCCCCGGCGCCAGCCACCCCTCTCTCACCTGCGCAGGTGGCCCCCACGGGGAGACATGTGGCCCCGGCACCGGAGGTTTTCCCTGCAAAGGTGGTCAGCGTCGATGCTTCTCCACTATCCACAGCGGTGGCTGCATCCAATCTATCGGCCGTCACCTGCCGACATTGCCAGGGCACAGGTGTCGAGGTGGCCTACGGCAAATATGGGTACTACGTCAAATGTCTCGAGTGTGAGGGCAACACGCGGATTCAACTGACCTGCCCGACGTGCGAGGGGAAGGCCAAACTTCGCAAGGCGGGGGCCGAGTTCTTCGCAGAGTGCGCGGAATGTCAGACCAGCTCCCTCTATCACCGGAACCAGCCTGTTAGTCGTGTTTGAACCAGACCGCCCTGCTCCACGCGTGGAATCTGGCAGAGGAAAGTGGGTCGTGGAAGGCGCGGCGCTCTCTTGGAGGGAGGAAGATGGATGATGGCCGCGCGATCCTCGCCACCCTGCTGCGCCATGAGGCGAAATCCAACTCCTACAAGTTTGCGCTGGTCCGGGCCCTTAATGACCTGGCCCTGCTTCATCCTGGGCCGAGCAATCAGAGGGTCATCGTGCCGCTGCGGGTGGTGGCCGAGCGGTGGTTGGTGTCCTACTGGGCGTTCGTGGGGGACGCGCCGATCTATCAGGGCCCACGGCCCAGACGCGCAGCGGGGACCGGACAGGACCTGAGTTTCCGGACGGCCCTGACGGCGCTGCGCGGCGCCTGGGAAGCGTGGACGGGCACCCGCAGTGGGCCAGCGGATGGAGCGCTGCTGCTCGCCGCGTTTCAGGTGGGCCGTGCGTCTCTTCCAGAACCCCTGCAACGGCAGACACGAGCGACGATCTCCGCCATTGCACATGCGGTGCGGCAACCTGTCAGATATGCGGGGACAGGGGGCGCGCACGCGCTGTCGTTGTGACGCTCTTTGACGGCAATTCCAGGCTTCTGGTGGGCCGCCGTGCCCTTCAGCGCTGGATCACGGAGAATTATGACCTGATCATCAATAGCGTTGGGTCACTGAAGCGCAAGCAGAAGCTGGGCGAACTTCTCGACCACCTGAAGCGCTCGGTGTTTCCCCTGCTGGAATACGACGCTGAAGCCATGCGAGACTTGCTCAACGTTCTGGAGCATGAAGCCCACAAGCCTGTGGGTGAGAAGGAATTGAGGACCTCCGCTCGGGCGGTGGTGAATACCATGGTCGTACCCATTCGGGTGGCTGTCGCGTTCGAAAGTCACCGCGATGAGACGCTGCTGCAGGCGATGGACCGTGCCACGCGGAACATTCATCAGCCTGACCGGGCCAGTACCAAATGGAAGCTCGGGGCCTCCAGCTTGGAGTTGCGTGACGAGACGGTGGCGAAACTTTTGCACACGGACCACCGCCTGAACGAGGCGGATGCCCTGTACCTCGGACCCCGCTTCCGGGATGTTAGTCATATGTCGGAAGTGGGATACGACCCCAGCAATCGGGCAGCAGCGGTGGTCGCCTTTGTCAACGGAACAGGCGAGGTACCCCGGCGAGTGCGCGCTTTATTCAAGGAGGCCGTCGGCGTTGACTTCGCCAACAGCCCTCGCCGCCGCGCGGACGTGATCGTTGCGGTGGTGGCCGAAGGTCTGGAGAACGCGCATGACGAGGCGCGTGAGGGATTCGAGACCACGCTGCGGGATTTTTTCGGAACGAAGAAATTTGGGGAGGTCCAGACGACGCCTGAAATGACACAGCGATCAGCTGACGATCTGCTGAAGGCGGCGGAAGCTGAGATCGCGGTGCGAGAATTTCAGGCGACGGAGTCACCCACGAACAGAGAGCTCGCCATCCGCGGCGCGATTGCCCTGGCTGCGGTGGGGACCTTGCGGCGTCAGTTCGGCACGCGCGCGGGCAGCGTGCTGCGCCCAGCAGCGCTGGTTGAGAAGATGATGTCGGAGCCATTCGGACGGCAACTTCTCGCCGAGGGAATCAAAGCCTGGCAACAAAACGGGCAGGTCCGCTGGTATGACCCGGCCTCCCGTCAACCTGGGCGCCGCGTATCGCCAAATGGAGAGTACAGCGCCGAGGACGACTACCTGCACGACGACGATCTGTTCGCGCTGTACCCAATCTCGCCGGACGCTGTGCCCGTCAACACGGGGCCGAAAACGCCGTTTCAGTTGCTGGATCATGTGAGGAGGCTGCTGGAGGGGCCGGGAGGAATGCGGGCCGCACTTGAGGACCTCGCGTCCCTACCAGAGATGACGCGTGAAGGATTGGACCCAGAGGTGGCGAAGAAGGTCTTGGACCCGCTGGATGAAGCAAGGGGGCTCCTCGGAACTCTGGTGATGGTGCACAGGCGTCGCGCACAAGCGCGTGAACGTGAACGCAGCAACGCAGAAGGCAACCTGGATATGGACGAGGAGGAGTGAACGATGACCGTCTACGATTACGTTCAGCTTCACCTCCAGCTCGGCTCGCTTGTAAGTGAGAGTGTTCCGCACGCGTTTGACCTGAGGCGCGGAATTCCAGCGTCCCTGCCACACGCTCTGAACGCGGTGTATATCGTGGAGTCGCTCGGTGGGCGCGTCGCGTACGTGGGGTCGACGCGCGTCACGACTGCCAAGAGGTTACGTCAGCACATGCGCCGTTGGAAGCGCGCTACGCGCTGGGTTCGCGTGTGGGTGCTGCCTGTCGCCGAACACGTCCCAGAGCATGAATTGCGAAGAGCGGAAGGAATCGTCGGCCGTAGCCTTCACCCCCGTGACAATCGCCGTCTCCCAGCGGTATAGCGATTAGGCCCCTCCCTCCAAGCCTGAAATGCCCCCTTGCTAGCAAGGGGGCATTTGCAGAACGTCCCAGCCCGTAAGGCACGAACAAGGCACGCGGCCCATTACACGTATTAGATAAAAAGAAAAAACCCCCTCTAGGAGGG
Source organism: Deinococcus aerolatus (assembly GCF_014647055.1). Lineage (NCBI taxonomy): Bacteria > Thermotogati > Deinococcota > Deinococci > Deinococcales > Deinococcaceae > Deinococcus > Deinococcus aerolatus. The sequence continues at coordinate 12,526 of NZ_BMOL01000011.1, forward strand.
GGTTTTGCTGGTGTGCCCGAAGGGATTCGAACCCCTGGCCTTCTGATCCGTAGTCAGACGCTCTATCCAGCTGAGCTACGGGCACGTAATGCGGAATGGAAGCGGCGCTGTGGCGAAGAGGGAGGGATTCGAACCCTCGATACCTTGCGGTATACATCCTTAGCAGGGATGCGGTTTCAACCACTCACCCACCTCTCCTCGGTTGTGCCGGGCCGCTGTGACGTGGCGAGGGGTGAGGGATTCGAACCCCCGGTGGGTTGCCCCACTGCAGTTTTCAAGACTGCTGCCTTCAACCACTCGGCCAACCCCCCATTCACGGCGGGTGCGTTCCTGGGGACAGGCCCCAAAAGCGCGAAGGGAAGTATAGGGAGCCCCCCCTGACTTGTCAACGCCTGCGCCTCAGCAACAAGGCCGCCAGCCCCAGGCCCAGAGCAGCCACAGGCCACAGGTTAGGGAGCGGGACACGGCGCGGCTGGTCCTGACCATTCAGAATGACCTCCAGTGCGGCCTCGTGCGGAAGGCGGGGCGGCGGCGGCATGGTGCAGGCAGGCAGCCGCAGATCGGCCTGCAGGACGTCCGTGCGGTAGGCATTCTCACGGGCGTGGCCGCTGTGAGCGGCAAGTTGACGGCCGATGGTCCGCAGCGTCTCGTTCGGACCGTCTGCTACCCAGGGCGTCAGCGCCAGAAAGCCGGGGCGCGGTTCAGTCATCACGTAGCTGCGTGGGGTGGGGGCGTCCCCGGCGCGGCCGGTGATGGCGCTCTGTCCGTCGAAGCTCAGGTCCAGCAGGTTGCCCACCACCATCGGGTTGACGGCGTAACGGATGCTCTCGCCGGACGTGGTGGCGGTCCAACTCGATTCCAGCCACGCCACTGGCTGATCACGCAGGTTGGACGGGTCCGGCGGCAGCCCTTCTCTGGTCGTCCAGGCTGCGCCGTTGGCGTCGGGTTGCAGCAACACGGTGCAGCCCTGCGCCTCCAGCCGTCCGATCACGTCGGCGCGGAAGGCGTCCAGGCTGATTGCCACGCCCAGATCGCCCACCGGTGTTGGAAAGACGCGCAGTTCGCCCAGCTGCCCAGGTGTCAGGTCCACGCCGCCGGCTTCCTCGTCGGGGGTCAGGTGAACCTTGTCGGCCACGCCGATCAGGGTGCCGTCCGGGGCCAGCAGCACGGTCTGGTTGGTCAGCGTGCCGGCCTCGCGCCGGGGCTGGCCGCCCACCAGACGGTAGCGGGGCATGGGCGCGGAGCCGCAGCACAGATACACGCCGTACTCGCGGGCCAGATCGCGGCAGGTGTGCAGGTACAGCCGGGTGTTGGCCTCGCTGCCTACCAGTTGCAGGGCGCGGATGGGGGAGACCCCCTCGCGCAGCAGCACCGGTAGCACGCGGAACAGGCGGGCCAGCGTCAGCGCCAGCGCCACCCGCTCAAAGGTCTTCAAGGGCAGCGCCCAGCGCGCACCGCGCAGCACCAGCGGCAGCCCGTTCAGCTCGGTCAGGACCACCAGATTGGGCTGGTCAGGCGAGAGATGGGGCCGGGCCGCCTCCAGTTGCCCGCGCATCCAGCTCCGGAAGGCGTCGGCGCTGACGAAGTGTTCGGCCCCCCACTTGGGCTGCACGGCGATGGCGCGGAACACGCGCGGCTGACTGGAGGGATCAGACATACCCGCAGGCTAGTGGCTGGCACGGGATCGGACGTGAATTCCACCTGTACGGACCCCCATGCCCGCCCTGGGGTGCGGCGTAGACTGGCCCCCATGAGCGATTTACTTCAGACGATTCGTGGCCTCTCCAAGAAAACCGAGAGCAAGATCGTGATGGTGGTGCTGGACGGCGTGGGCGGCCTGCCGCTGACGGTCAACGGCGAGACCGAGCTGGCCACGGCAAAGACGCCCAACCTGGACGCGCTGGCTGCCGGGTCCCAGCTGGGTCAGCTGGAACTGGTGGGCGCAGGCATCACCCCCGGCAGCGGCCCCGGCCACCTGAGTCTGTTCGGCTACGATCCGCTGACCTACGTGGTGGGGCGCGGGGCGCTGTCGGCCGTCGGCATTGGCGTCAAGCTGAACAAAGGGGACGTGGCGGTGCGCGGCAATTTCGCCACGCTGGGCGCGGGGCGCATCGTGGAAGACCGGCGTGCGGGCCGCCCCAGCGACGAGAAGAACGCTGAGACCGTGACGCAGCTTAAAACTGCCATTCCTGAGATCGATGGTGTGCCTGTCGAGATCTACACCGAGTCCGAGCACCGCTTCGTGGTGGTGTTCCGCGCCCAGGGGGGCGAGGTGCTGGGCGCGAACATTGGCGACGTGGACCCGCAGGACACCGGCGTGCCGCCGCTCCGGGCCGAGGCCCACGACGACGCCAGCGTCAAGACGGCGGGGCTGGTCAACGCCTTCGTCGAGCGGGCCGAGGCCGCACTCAGGGACGACGCCCAGGTCAACGGCGTGCTGTTCCGGGGCTACAGCGACGTGCCGCACTTCCCCAGCTTCGACGACGCCTACAAGCTCAACGCCGCGTGCATCGCCTCATACCCCATGTACAAGGGACTGGCGAGTCTGGTGGGCATGGATGTGCTGGACGTGCCGGGCGAGGAGGACGCGCTAGACGGCAAGGTGCAGGTGCTGACCGAGCACTGGACCAACTACGATTTCTTCTTCTTCCACGTCAAGAAGACCGACAGCACCGGCGAGGACGGCGATTTCGCGGCCAAGGTGGGCAAGATCGAACTGTTCGACGCGCTGCTGCCCCGGATTCTGGCGCTGGAGCCGGACGTGCTGTGCATCGTGGGTGACCACAGCACGCCCAGCAAGCTGTCCAGCCACTCGTGGCACCCGGTGCCGGTGCTGATCCGCAGCGAGCATGGACGCAAGGATCTGTCCACCCGTTACACCGAGGAGGAGGCCGGGAAGGGCAGTCTCGGCCTGCGCCGCGGCACGGACCTGATGCCGCTGCTGATGGCGAATGCGCTGAAACTGAACAAATACGGTGCCTGAGCGGACCGCCCGACATTTACCTGTCCTTGACTCCTGAAGGTCTGTTGAAGCGGGGATGAGGGGCCGAACGAATAGAGAGAGGGGGGTGGGCCGGGGGGCCTGGCCGGCCTCTCTCCCTTTTGCTGCGGCTGACGGCGGCTGTGCCCGGAGTCGGCAGATGTACAGGGCATGCGACTGTGCTTCACCCCAGGTAAAGATTATCTGACAGGGCATTTACTGTCGGGCCATTTTGTGGTGCGTGGTCTGCGGCAGCATGACAGTCACGAACGAGGCGGGAGGGGACAACAGGTTGTTGTCCTGCACGCGCCGCCTCCCCCAGTTCGACACCCGCACTCACCACAAGGAGACTCACATGGCCCGTTTGATGCCCCTGTCCGATATCACTGCCCAGCACTCCGACGTTCTCGGCAACGACTACTACGATCCCACCGGGCAGACCGCCTACGGCATGAACGGCGAGAAGATCGGCACCATTCGCGGCGCCCTGGCCGAGCCTGAGACCGGCAAGATCCGTTACCTGCTGGTAGACGTGGGCGGCTGGTTTTCCACCAAGGAAGTCGTCGTGCCCGTGGGCATGTCCACCTTCCAGGGTGACGAGGTGCATTTCACCAACCTGACCAAAGAGCAGGTCGGCGACATGCGCGAGTACCGCATGGGTGAGGAGTACGACACCGACGCCCAGCTGTCCGACGAGCGGGTGCTGCGCGCCGCCCACAAGGATTACGAGGTTGACGAGAGCCAGTACGCCGCACGGGCTGGCTTCCGCGACGACGACGCCATGTACCAGACCCCCGACAAGCTGCGCCTGCTTGAGGAGCGTCTGGTCGTTAACAAGGACCGTTTCGTGGCGGGCAGCGTGGAGGTCGGCAAGCGCGTCGAGACCCACCAGGAAAACGTGAACGTGGACCTGATGCGCGAGGAAGTGGTGATCGAGCGCCACGCCGTCAGCGACGGGCAGGCCGTGGAGGGCGCGGTGCTGGGCGAGGATTCCAGAACCATGCATATCGATCTGGAAGCCGAGCGGGCCAACGTCAGCAAGCAGGCCTTTGTGACCGAGGAAGTCACCGTTGGCAAGCGTGAGGTGGCCGATTCCCAGACCGTGACCGAGACCGTGGGCCGCGAGGTGCTGGAAGTGAACAAGAGCGGTGACGTACGTCTCGATGCTGAGGGCCGTCCGATGACGGACCGTACGGTGGCCGACGACGCCACGCGCGACACCACCCGCAAGGTCTAAACCCGTTATCCGGGGCAGGGCAACTTCGCACAAGAGGTTGCCCTGCCCTTCATGTGCGGAAGCAGAACAGGAGCAGACATGACAGACCGACACGACGCAGATCGGGATAGCGAAGACTTCACCGCAGCTGAAAGACCTGAGGCCAGTGGATCAGACGCCATGGGCGGCACCACCACCATCGAATTGAGGGAGGAGCGCCTGATTGTTGAGAAGGATCGGGAGGTGGCGGGCCGTGTGTCGTTTACCCGCGAACTCAGGCACGAGACCGTGCAGGTGCCCGTCGAACTGGTGACGGAAGTGCTGGTGATCGAGCATCTGGCTGACGGCCCGGCAGGCAACGAGGCCGTGATTCTGCTGGACGGCACGCCCCTGGCCCCCGGCGAACGGCGCGAACTGCTGGTGTACCGCGAGGAAGCCCACGTCGAGAAGCGCGTGGCGGTACACGAGCACGTACAGATCAGCAAGCGTCAGGTGGTGGAGACCCGCCGCTTCGAGGCCACCCTGGGCCGTGAGGAACTGGTGGTCCACCCGCAGGGTGACGTGAGTGTGACCGAGAGCGCGCCGGGCGACATCCCCCGCTAGGTGCCCAGGCCAGCAGGCCACCCACCCGGCAGGGCCGTCCAGACAAGCCGTCCGGTTTGTGGGGTGTGGCCCCTGGTCCGCAGCCACACAGGGGCGCACAATTGACGGCGTGAGCGCCCCTGCCCTGGTTTCAGTTTCTCGCAAGTTCTGGCAGGACACCCACCCCAGCGCCCTCTTGGCCGGGATGATTGCCGTGATCATTGGCTGGGCTGGGCCGAACGTGCTGGTCTACAGCGTGGCGCAGGCGGCGGGGCTCAGCGACGCCACGGCCATGTCATGGCTGTGGGCTCACGCCATCTTCACCGGGCTGGCGGGTATCTATCTCAGCCTGCGGACCCGCATGCCCATGCTGAGCACCTGGTCAACGCCCGGCATCGCGTTTCTGGTCACGGCGTTGCCCGGCATTCCCTTTCCAGAGGCGGTGGGGGCGTTCGTGACCTCCGCCGTGCTGGTCTTTATTCTGGGGACCTTCGGGCCGCTTACACGGGCGCTGGGGGCCATCCCGCCGCACCTGGCCGCCGCGCTGAACGCCGCGATCCTGCTGCCCTTCGGCTTCAGGGCGGCGCAGGCGTTTGGCGTGCAGCCCGCGCTGGTGGGGGCCATGATCGTGGCGTACTTCGTGATCCGGCAGGTTTCGCCGCGCTGGGCGGTGGCCGCCGTGCTGGTGGTGGGGGTGGCCGCCAGTGCGGGCCTGGGCCTGTGGCACCCCGCGCCCATCGGACTGGCGCTGACCCAGCCGCAATTCGTGGTCCCGGCCTTCAGCCTGCATGCCACCATCAATCTGGCGCTGCCGCTGACGCTGCTGGCCTTTACCGGACAGTTCGTGCCGGGTTTCGGCGTCCTCAAGACCAACGGCTACGAGCCTGCGCCGGGGCCGGTGCTGCGAACCTGCGGGGTGGCCAGCCTGGGCGCGGCCTTTGTGGGCTGCCACAACCTGACCCTGGGCGCGCTGCTGGCGAACATCGTCAGCGGCCCCGAGGCGCACCCGGACCCCGCCCGGCGCTACACGGCGGCGGTGTGGGCCGGCGGCATCAACATCCTGTTCGGGCTGTTCGCCGGCACCTTCGTGCACCTGATGGGCATCCTGCCGGCTGAGGCGCTGGCCGCCCTGGCCGGCGTCGCGCTGCTGGGCGCGGTGGGCAGCAGCCTGCAGGGCGCTTTCCAGGGGCAGCCGGGCAGTCTGGCCGCCCCCATGATCATCCTGGTCACCCTGAGCGGCATCACCCCGCTGGGCATCGGGGCGGCCTTCTGGGGCATCCTGGCCGGGCTGGCGGTGTACGCGGCGGAGCAGCGGGGCGTGCGGCTGGCCAGGGCCGCGCCGGTCAAAGGCTGAGCCGCGCATGGGGGCACGGGGCTGCCCCCGAGCCGCACCCGAGTTCAGCGCATCAGGTGTCCGCTCAGGGGCGCGTGGTCGCTCAGCCGCGCCGCGCGGTCTACCCGCACGCCGCCCAGCGTCACGCCCGCCGACAGCAGGTAGTCGATGCGCCAGCCGACGTTGTTGGCGTAGGCCCCGGCGCGGTTGCTCCACCAGGTGTACTCACTCTCCTCGCCCAGGGTGGCGCGGTGGGTGTCGGTCAGGCCGCCGGCCAGATGCCAGGTCATCCACTCGCGCTCGTGCGGCAGAAAGCCGCTGTTGCCCCGGTTGCTGCGCCAGTTCCTGAGGTCAATCTCCTGGTGCGCGATGTTGTAGTCGCCGCCGATGACCACGGGCTCGCCCTCCCCGATCAGCCCGGATGTCCAGTCCTGAAACCCGCCCAGCACGCGGTCCTTGAAGCCCTGCCGGGCCTCGCCGCTGCTGCCGCTGGGCAGGTAGACGCTGACATATCTCACGCCGCCGATCCGGGCGCTCAGGACCCGGCCCTCGGCGTCCATCTCATCGTGGTTCATGCCCACGCGCACGTCCTCCAGCGGCTGCCTTGCCAGAATCGCCACGCCGCTGTAGCCCGCCTTCTGTGCCGGAAACCACGCGCTGTGGTAGCCCAAGTGGGCCAGGGCGTCGGGCATGGGGGAGGCCCGCACCTCCTGAAGCAGCAGCACGTCGGGGGCCTCGCGCCCGGCCCATTCGGCCAGCCCTTTGCGCAGGGCGCTGCGAATCCCGTTGGCGTTCAGGGTGCTGACCTTCAGGGGGGTCGGGGAAGGCTGTGGGGCAGGGGGAACCGTCATCGGCGCTGAGGATAGCGCCCCGTCTATTTTGGCCAGTTGTGTCAGGGGTTGTGTCAAGACATATTGAATCAACTCGGCCCCGTCTGACGTTGATTTCAGGTACGCTACGGTCACTATGGCCGACATTAAATTTCTCGATGAAGCCGACGGTCAGGAATTCCAGATGACCCATCCCAGGGCGGCCCGCGTCCTGGAAGACATCAGGGCGTGGGCTCAGAACAACGGATTCGAGCACGTGGCGTTCTGGCGCGACGCCGACGACGCCCACAAACTGTGGGTCCAGCTAGGCGACGACCGGCTGAACTACTGGATTCACGACTCCACCTTCACCGAGGGCAAGCACGAGACGGTGGAAATGCAGATGGACTACGCCCGCGGTGCCCAGCGCCGCAGCGCCGCCGGCTACGCCAAGTTCGATAAATAACGGCGCGGCAGGTGGGCTGGGCGCGGGTCTCCGGACTGGCGCCCAGCCCGCTTTGCGGATAGTGCAGAGGAGGAGCCGTGCCGGGCATGCGCCGAGAAGCTGCCGTTCACTCCGATGCGATGCTCAGGCGATGGCGGGCCGCCCATTGCTGCACGTCCGTCGTCATCAGGGTCGGAGGCCGCCGGCCCGTGTGTCAGCGTAAATGGTCCCGCTCAGGATCGGGCGGTACGGGTCCGGGCGGGCTTTCGGCTGGTGTCATCAGGCCTAGTCCACGTCAGGGCTGGGTGTAGGTCACCCGGTACATCACGCCGTTGCCGTCGTCGGTCACGAACAATGCGCCGTCCGGGGCCACCTGAACGTCGGCGGGACGGCCCGTGGTGGACAGGCCCAGGGCGCCCAGAAAGCCGGTCATGAACTCCCCCGTCACGCCTGTCCTGGGATCGACGGTAATCACGCTGTACCCGCTTTTCTGTGGACGGTTCCAGGAGCCGTGCAGGGCCACGAACATCTGCCCGCGATACTGGGCGGGAAAGGCGGTGCCGGTGTAGAACGCCATGCCCAGCGGCGCGGCATGGGCGGTGGTGGTGGCAAAAGCCGGCTGCGCGGCCTCGCAGACCGCCGGGGTCTTTTTGCCAAAGGCCCTGTCCCAGACCTGTGGGGCACCGGCCTCCAGCGGGTAGCAGTACGGCCAGCCGTAATTCTTGCCGTCTATCACACGGAAAAAGGATTCGGGCGGGATGTCGTTGCCGGCCATGTCGCGCCCGTTGGCGGTGGCGTACAGCGTGTCCCCGAGCCACTCCAGTCCCACCGCGTTGCGCAGCCCGCTGGCGAAGGGGCGCCCGTTCTTGCCGTCGGCGTCGTAGACCCACACGGCGGCCCGCCGGGGATCACTTTCCTCGCAGACGTTGCAGGTGCTGCCCATCGCCACGTACAGCCGGTCGTCCGGCCCGAAGACGATGGTGCGCGAGTGGTGCTGTCCCCCGGCAGGCAGGTCAATGATCTTCTCGGGGGCCGCCCCCGGCTTCAGGTCACCGTTCGTGTAGGGCAGGCGAATCACGCCGTCGGTGTTGGCGACGTACAGAAAGCCGCCGTGAAAGGCCAGACTGTTGGGGCGGTCCAGACCATCCAGGTAGGTCTGCGCCGCGTCCAGCCGCCCGTTTCTGTCCCGGTCCGGCAGCGCGAGCACCCGGCCCGTGCCGGGCTCCTTGCCCGCATCGGCCACGAACAGGTCCCCGTTGGGGGCCAGGGCCATCAGGCGCGGCTTGCCCAGGCCCTGGGCGTACAGCTCGGCCTGGAACCCCGCCGGCAGGGTCAGCCCGACGTTGGGCCTGCTGGTATCGGGCTGCTGGACCACAGCGCAGGAGGCAAGAGTCAGGGTCAGCAGCCCGCCGATCAGGGCCGCGCGTCGTTGGCTGGGAGAGGACATGCCTCAGCAGACCCCTGCGGTATGAAAATGGCCGGTCATCTGGTTAAAGCGCCGCTGATCAAGTCTCCAGGGGTCACCGTCTTCCGGGGGCAGGCGGGCGGCAGAGGCACAGGGCGGCCGCAGCTGGGGTGCCCCGCCGCTGCGTGAATCTCTGCTGAACCACGCCGGGACGCCCTTTCACGATTTACTGGAAAAACCTCCATCCAGCGCTGAGATTAGGGGGCAGGCCACCTTTGTACCCCAGGCCCCACGCGACAGTGCCCCTATGAAGACTTCCAACGTGCTGTACATCCTTGGTTACGCCTCGATCCTGCTCTCGGCCAGCAACTTCCTGCGCGGCAAGGCCAAGTCCGGCCACACCCAGGACGTCAAGGAGCGCGACGGCCTGTTCCTGGGCCACTGGGCCCCCACCTTCTTCATTCTGGGCAAGGTGGCCGAGGACCGCGAGAAGGACGGGCGCAGCCTGCTGGACTTCAGCTAAAGCCGTTGGAAACCGGAAACCTGTATGGTTTCCGGCTTAGCTTAAAGGTGCAGCCACGGGAAGGGGTTCTTCCGGTGGCTGCGTCGCGTTTGTGGTGCAAACGTGGGGCGGGTGTGCGTTCTCTTCCGTTTCCGTTCACCTGACCCGATTGCCCTGCGCCTGCTGAACTGCGTGCTGGGCCGCCGCCTTGACCTCGGCGTCCTGACCGTTGGCCAGGGTGTCCAGCAGTTCGCGGTAACGCTTCTCAATGTCGGCCCGGTCTCCCGAGTTCGCGGTGTTGGCCAGGGCGTCCTCGTACACCAGGCGGGCGTGGCGGCGAATCGCGGCGCGGCGCTCGTCGTCTTTTAAGCACGAAGCAGTGGTCCTGAAAACCTCCAGCATCCGCAACATCACGCTGGGGCTGCCCTTGCCGTACTGGCGGATCATGTTGAACATGGTGTTGGTCAGGCCGTCAAAATCAGTGACCGGCACCACCAGCCGCAACTGGTGGTCCTGGTAATACACGCCGTCGGGCCAGCGGCGGTCCTGCAGGCTGCACAGCGCGTCGCCGAAGCGGTCGATCACGTCGATGGCCGTCACCGGATCGTTCACGCCGGGGCTCAGCGCGCGGGCGGCCACCTCGGCCAGCTGGCGCACGCTGTATTCAAGATCCTGCCCCACGGTGCGGCGGTCCCCCAGCGTCAGGGCGTCCATCACGCCGTCCGGCAACCGGGGCACGCCCACCGCGATCACCGAGTTGGGAAACACGTAATCGCCGGGCCGGACGTGCAGCAACAGGGCCACGTTGGCCTCGTCGGCACGCCCCAGCAGCAGGTCGTGGTCCAGCAGTTGCAGGTAGCCGCCGCTGGGGGCGTGCAGCACCTCGCCGCCCTGCCAGAACGCGGGCGGTGGGGCCACCGCCAGGTCACGGTTGGGATCTTCCTTCTGGGTGGCGCTCATCAGTGAGTCGCGCATGTCGTTGCGCAGCAGGTTGGCGACGTGGGTGATGTTGATCGAGCCGGTCACGTGCGCCAGGTAATACACCAGCATGGCGACGCTGGCAATCGCCAGCACCAGTGCGAAGGTCACGTTGTAGTGCGGCACGAAGGGCTGATCCTGGCTGCCGGTCACCGCGCGCAGGGTGTACAGCGAAAAGGCGAAGGTGGCGATGAAGGTGCCCAGCGTGAGCTGGTTGCCCCGGTCCCGCGTGAAGTTGTCCAGCAGGCGCGGGCCCATGGACCCGGCGGCGTAGGACAGCGCGGCGATGGTGATGGAGAAGACCGTGCCTGCCACGCCGATACTGCTGCCCGCGATGGCCGACAGCAGGTTGCGCGACCCGGTCTCGCCGCCGCTGTACACGAAACTCAGACCGTCCGGGACGCCGTAAGCCTCCTCGGTGCTGATGCCCGCCTCGGCCAGGATCAGGGCCAGCGCGGTCATGACGGCCGGAATGAACCAGAATTCCTGGGTGGTCTGGCGCAGGCGCAGGCGGGTGCGTTTCACGGGTGCTGGACCTGGGACCGGGGCTGAGCGTCTGTTGCTTCCCGGTTGCCTTTGCGCTGAAGTTCCAGACGTGACTCGGGGTTGTCCTGACGGGCGGGCCAGCCCTCGCGCTGCTGGGCGCGGTTGCCGTCCGTCGCCTCGGTCTGGTCATGAAACAGCACCTGCTGGGTGGGAAAGGGCAGGTCAAATCCGGCGGCAGGCAGGGCGCCGCGAATCGCCTCCAGCACGCTGTCCTGGGCCTCCACCGCCTCCCGGCGCACCGGCGGGTCGATCCAGAAGCGGACGTCCAGATTCACCGAGAAATCGCCCAGTTCGCGGACCAGCACGCTGGGGGCGGGGTCTTGCAACAGGCCGTCGAGCCCGCCCAGCGTCTTCAGGATCAGGGCGCGGGCCGCCGCGATGTCGTCCCCGTAGCCGATGCCCACCGTGACCGACAGGCGGCGCTGCGGGTAGGCGGTGTTCACGGTGACGCGGTTGGTGTACAGCTCGGAGTTGGGAATGACCACCCGGCGGTTGTCGTAGGTTCGCAGCAGCGTGGCACGCACCTGAATGTCCTCCACCACGCCCTCGTGTTCGCCGGAGACGATCTGATCGCCAATCCGGAAGGGCCGCGTGACTAGAATCAGGATGCCCGCCAGCAGGTTCTGGAAAATGTCCTTGAAGGCAAATCCGATGGCCACTCCGCTGACCCCCAGCGCCCCGAACAGCGAGGCGGCAGTCAGGGTGGGGAAGATTACCGTCAGCGCCACCAGCACGCCCACGGCCAGCACCAGCCACGACACGATGCGTGAGAACACCAGGGCAATGCCCTTGGACTGACCGGCCCGCTGCGACAGGCTGGTCACGGCGTTGCGTGCCAGCCGGGCGAGGCCCATGAACACCAGAAAGACCAGCAGGCCGATCAAAATATTGGGAATGGTGACGACAAAGGTCTGAAGCAGGTTCTGCATCCGCGTCCAGACGGCGCTCAATTCGAGATTCATGCGGCCTCTACCGTACTGTGCGGGCGGTCAGCGGCGTGTGCGGGGCGTATTCATGTCCCTTTGGCTGTTGGCCGGATGGCCGGGCTGATACGTCCGCTGTCCGGCTCCTGCAGCACGCTGATGCGCCCGCCGGATTCCAGCACCGCGAAAGCCACGCCCTCCACGCTGTTGACGCCCGCCTGCCGCAGCTCCTCTTGCAGAATCGCGTCCGAGACGCGGGCGCGGCGCATGGCCTCACGGCGAATCTGGCCGCGCTCCACCAGCACCACCGGGCCGTTGTCGAAGACCCGCTGGGCCCGCTCCGAGCGGGCGCTGAGACCCGACACCACCGCCTGCAACCCCACCAGCACCAGCAGGCTCAGGCTGCTTTCCACAACGCTCTTGCCCAGAATCGCGCTGGCGACCAGCGACCCGGCGGCGACATTGGTCAGGAAGTCGTAGGAGGTGAAGGTGGCAAAGGTCCGCGCCCCGAAGGTGCGGGCCAGCACGACAATGTACCCGAACAGCAGCGCGGTGCTGAGCATGATCCTCACCACCAGCCGCACGGACCAGCCGTTCTCGGGGGTCATCAAGTTAATCAGGACGTTCCACAGCAGTTCCATACGGCAGTGTGCGGGTTGCGGGGCGCAGAGCCGTGTGACGGGCGTAAGGGCGGGCCTCACGAATGGAAAAACCGTCGGCGGCGTCCTGCGGCCCCGCTGCCACGCGGGTATGCTGGCAGGATGACCGCGTCCGACGCCGACAGACCCCACTCCGCCACGCCTGACGCGCCCACTGCGGCGCGGGTGGCCCCCAACTTCATCACCGAGATCATCGAGCGCGACCTGCAAGGCGGCAAGTACGCGGGCGTCGTGACCCGCTTTCCCCCCGAGCCCAACGGCTACCTGCACCTGGGCCACACCTTCGCGTCGTTTCTGGATTTTCAGACCGCCGTGCAGTTCGGGGGCCGTTATCACCTGCGGCTGGACGACACCAACCCGGAAGGCGAGTCACAGGAGTTCGCCGACGGCATCATGGCCGATCTGCGCTGGATGGGCTGGGACTGGGGTGAGAACCTGTTCTACGCCTCCGACAACTTCGAGCGCTATTACGCCTATGCCGAGCAACTGATCCGCCAGGGCGACGCCTACGTGGACAGCGTGAGCGGGGACGAGATGGCCCGCCTGCGCGGCGACGCCCATACCCCCGGCGCGCCCAGCGCGTACCGGGGGCGGGGGGTGGAGGAAAACCTCGACCTGTTCCGGCGGATGCGGGCCGGGGAGTTCCCGGACGGGGCGCACGTGCTGCGCGGAAAGATCGACCTGGGCAGCGCCAACATGAAGCTGCGCGACCCGGTGCTGTACCGCATCAAGCGCGCGTGGCACTACCGCGCCGGGGACGCGTGGTGCATCTACCCCATGTACGACTTCCAGCACCCGCTGCAGGACGCCATCGAGGGCGTGACCCACAGCATGTGCAGCCTGGAATTCGTGGACAACCGCGCCATCTACGACTGGCTGATGGAGCGCCTTTCGTTCGAGCCGCGCCCCCACCAGTACGAGTTCGGGCGGCGCAGCCTGGAATACACCGTCGTGTCCAAACGCAAGCTGCGCCAGCTGGTCCAGAGCGGCGTGGTCAGCGGCTGGGACGATCCCCGCATGCCCACCCTGCGCGCCCAGCAGCGGCTGGGGGTCACGCCGGACGCGGTGCGGGCCTTCGCCAGCCAGATCGGCGTGAGCCGCACCAACCGCACCGTGGACATCGCCGTGTACGAGAACGCTGTGCGCGATGACCTGAACCACAGGGCTCCCCGCGTGATGGCGGTGCTGGACCCGGTGCGCGTGACGCTGGAGAACCTGGACGCGGCCCGGACCCTGCAGCTGCCCTACTGGCCGCACGACGTCGTGGACGCGTCGCCTGACGGGCAGGTGGCCCTGCCGGGCGGCCAGCGGGTGGTCCCCGCCCAGGCCGTGCGCGAGGTACGCCTGACCAGCGACCTGTTCATCGAGCGTGAGGATTTCAGCGCCGATCCCCCGAAAGGCTACAAGCGCCTGACCCCCGGCGGCACGGTGCGCCTGCGCGGGGCGGGCATCATCCGGGCGGACCGGTTTGACGCCAACGAGGAAGGCCAAGTGACCCACATCCACGCCACGCTGCTTGAGGACGGCGCGAAGGCAGGCGGCGTGATTCACTGGGTCAGTGCTGAAGACGCCATTCCTGCCGAGTTCCGGCTGTATGACCGCCTGTTCCGCGTCGCCAACCCCGAGGGCGAGCACCCCGAGGACATCTTGCCGGATTTCGATCCCGAACAGCCGGGCCATGAGAGCGGGCCGCTGGACACCGGCTTCCTGCGTTACCTGAATCCCGACAGCCTGCGCGTCACGCGCGGCTACGTGGAGGCCAGCGTGGCCAACGATCCGCCGGACACCCGCTACCAGTTCGAGCGGCAGGGTTACTTCTGGCGCGATCCGGTGGACAGCCGGGAGGACGCCCCGGTGTTCGGGCGCATCATCACCCTCAAGGACGCCTGGGGGCAGACGCAGAAGGCCGAAAGTGGCAAGCCGAAGCCGGGAGGCAAGAAGCCGAAGGCCGACGCCACGCCCGCTGGTTCGGGCGGCGTGCAACCCGCCCTGACCCCCGAACAGGAGGCCGAGGTCGCCCGCCTGACCCGGCTGGGGGCCGCCGAGGGCGACGCGCGGACGCTGGCGCGAGATGAGGTTCTGCTGGCTTTCCTGGCCGACGCTGCGCCGGGCGAGACATTCGCGCAGGTGGCGTCGTGGACGGTCAATGATCTGGCGACGGCCCTGCGGAGCGGCTCGGTCAGCGTGGCGGCCGCCGAGCTTGCCCCGCTGGCCGGGTTACTGGCCGCCGGCACCGTGACCTCGCGGGTGGCCCGCGACGTGCTGGCCCGCGCCGCCGCGTCCGGCGAGGCGCCCGCCGCTATTATCGACCGCGAGGGCCTGAGCGCCGGCCTGAGCGACGCGGAACTGGAGCGCATCGTGGCGGGGGTGCTGGAGGGGCATCCCGCCGAGACCGAGGCCTACCGGGGTGGCCGGACCGCGCTGCTGGGCTTTTTCACCGGACAGGTGATGCGCGCCAGCCGGGGCAAAGCCGATCCGGGACGGGTGGCGGACGTGCTCAAGGCGGCCCTGGACGCGGGCTGAGCGCAGGAAAACGCAGGGGGCCGGGGAGAGACTGCCCCGGTTCCCGTTCTGCTCCGGCTAGTTCAGCATCCGGCCATCCTGCTGGCCCAGCAGTGTCTGTGCCCGCGCCAGCAGGTCCTGCAGGGTGCCGTGCCAGTCGTCGCTCTCGGGGGTGTGTTCCAGTGCCTGCTGGGCGTGCGCCACGGCGGCGGCAGGATTGGGAAAGCCCTGCTGGGCCATCACGTCGGCGGCCATCTGGTGCCCGATGATCCAGTCACGGCTGTCGGGGGCGGCCTCGCGCACCACCCGCTCGTAGTGTTCCAGCGCCTCGTCCAGCTGAAAGTAGTCCAGGGCCACGCTGCCCAGCACCAGGCTGGCGGGAATCACCGCGCCCTGCGCCAGCGCCTGCTCGGCGGCCAGCTGCGCCTCGGGCATGCGGCCCAGGCGGTAGTCGCACTCGGCGATGTCGGCCAGGACCTCGGGCTGGTACGGGTAGTGAGGCTCGTTCAGGGCAATTTCCAGCCGGTCACGGGCCTCCACCGGGCGGTCCATGTCCAGCAGGGCCACGCCCAGCTCGTGGTTGGCGTAGGGACGGTCGCCCTCCTCGGCCAGCGTCAGGGCGGCCTCGAACGCCACGATGGCCTTTTCCTGCTGGCCCAGGTGACTCAGGATCTGGCCGCGCAGCAGCGCCACCACGTAGCCCGGCGTGCCGTGCTGGCGTTCCAGCCGGTCTGCCTCGCGGATCATGTCCAGGGCGGCGTCCGGCAGGTCCAGCTGCAGCAGCGCCTGGGCACGCAGGTAGTGCCAGGTGGCGAGGTTCAGGCCCTCGTCCTCGGCCTGCATGGGGTTGATCGCCGCCCGCCTGCCCGAGCCGTACAGTAGCCGCGCGTTGTCCAGCACGGTCTTGGCGTCCTCGGGTCGCCCGTCCTGGATCAGCAGCGCGGCCTGCTCCTGCAGCATCACTGCGCGGTCCAGCCCGGTGGCTAGATGCGCGGCCTCGGCATACAGGTTGATGGCGTCCGCCGTGTGGCCCAGCTGTTCCTGGCAGTCGGCCTGCCACGAGCGCAGCCGCCAGCGCAGGTGTGCGGGCAGTTCGTCTGCGGCGAGGTGCAGGTCCAGGGCCGCCTGCGGCTGCTCGGCCAGGGCCAGGGCGCACAGGGCGTGAAAGCGGGCCACCGGATCGGCTGCCTCGCGCGCGGCCCCGGCAGGGGGAGCCGCTTCCGGGCCGCGCGTGCGGGCGTCAAGTTCGGCCTTCAGGGCCAGATACAGCGGCTCCCCCTCCACCGCCGGGTCCAGCCTGCGCGCCTCCGACAGCGCCGTGCCCAGCTGTTCGGTGGCCGCGTCGCCGTACAGCGCGTGCAGGCTGCCCAGGTACAGGCACAGGCGGGCCGCCGTGGCCTGCCCGCCGCGCGCCGGTTTGCCTCTGGCAGGTATGGCCTCGTCCAGCGCGGCGTCCAGTACGCTGAAGGCCGTCTCGTAGTCGCCCCCGGCCAGGGCCGTGCAAGCCTGTTGCCAGGTGGTGTCCGCATCAATCATTCCCTGCCAGGATAGTCCATCCTTCAGACGGTTGACCGTGGGTGGGGGAGGCGCGCTTCTACGGTCCATGCCCCAGACTCCGCCGCCCTCCCGCCTGCCCCTGTCGCCGTGGCTGCGGCCAGGCAGCGTGGCCGTGCCCGACAGCAGCTTGAAAGTCAGAACGTCGTGTACCGCTTCGAGGCCCCTAGCCCGTGGCTCGGCATTCTGCTGAACGGCCTGCCCATCCCATCATCCTGCTGCTCGGCATCCCTGTCCTTTTCCTGACCGTCATGCTGCCCTGGCTGTTGAGCCGCCGTAGCCCCCAGAGAACCTTTCGGAACGCTAAAGACTGCCCCAAATCACACTTGTAACGCGGGACAAATTCATTCACCTTGAGTCTGGTACACTCAAGTCTATAGAGGGCGAGTTCCGCCCCATTCTTCTCTTTTCCCCCTGGAGGAACGTTCTTGAGGCGGCTTAATCCCTGGCTGATCGTATTATTCGTCCTGGCACTGTTTTTAATGTTTTCTCAGACGCCCAACGGACGGGTCAATGTCAACTACAACGAATTCAAAACCCTGCTCGACCAGGGCAGCGTTTCTCAGGTCGTGGTGCGTGAGAACAACGCCAACGTGGTGCTCAAGGCCCCCACCGACGTCAAGCGGGCCACCAACCCTGGCCAGCAGGCCCAGACCATCAACACCCAGCAGTTTACCGTGCGTCTGCCCAGCGGCTTGGCGGTGCCCGACAGCAGCCTGATTCCCGCGCTGGAAGCGCAGAACGTGGACTACCGCTTCGAGGCGCCCAGCCAGTGGCTCGGCATCCTGCTGAACTTCCTGCCCATTATTCTGCTGATCGGCCTGATGTACTTCTTCTTCATGCGTGCCCAGGGCGGCCAGAACGGCGTGATGCAGTTCGGGCAGAGCAAGGCCAAGAAGTACGGTAAGGAAAACCGCGTGCAGACCAAGTTCACCGACGTGGCCGGGCACGAGGAAGCCAAGAAGGAACTGATCGAGGTCGTGGACTTCCTGAAGAACCCCGGCAAGTACCACCAGATTGGCGCGGAAATCCCCAAGGGCGTGCTGCTGGTTGGCCCTCCCGGTACCGGTAAAACGCTGCTGGCCCGCGCGATTGCCGGGGAGGCGGACGTGCCGTTCTTCTCGGTCAGCGCCTCGGAGTTCATGGAGATGTTCGTGGGCGTCGGCGCCAGCCGTGTGCGCGCCCTGTTCGAGGACGCCCGCAAGAGTGCGCCTGCGATCATGTTCATCGACGAGATCGACTCGATTGGCCGCAAGCGTGGCGCGGGCATCGGCGGCGGTCACGACGAGCGCGAGCAGACCCTCAACCAGATCCTCTCGGAGATGGACGGCTTCGACAAGTCCAGCAACGTGATCGTGCTGGGCGCCACCAACCGCCCCGACGTGCTGGACCCGGCGCTGCTGCGCCCCGGCCGCTTTGACCGTCAGGTGACGATTGACCTGCCTACCATGAAGGAGCGCGAGGCGATCCTTAAGGTCCACCTGCGCAACAAGCCGCTGGCCGAGGGCGTGGACGTGAATGAGGTGGCCCGCAGCACGCCGTACTTCTCGGGAGCGGACCTCAAGAACATCACCAACGAGGCCGCGCTGGAAGCCGCCCGCCTGAGCAAGACCCAGATCGACATGAGCGACTTCTACCGTGCGCTGGACAAGATCACCCTGGGCCTGGAAAACACCTCCCTGAGCGTCAGCCCCGAGGAGAAGAAAGCCATCGCGTACCACGAGGCCGGACACGCCGTGACCGCCGCCGTGATTCCCGGCAGCGACAAGCTCCAAAAGGTCAGCATCATTCCGCGTGGGCGGGCGCTGGGCGCCGCGTTCTACCTGCCTGAAGAGCAGGTGCTGATGAGCAAGGAGCGTCTGGAAAACCAGCTGGTGGTGGCCCTGGGTGGCCGCGCCGCCGAGGAAGTATTTATGGGCAGCGTGACCAGTGGCGCCGCCGACGACTTCCGCAAGGCCACCAACATCGCCCGCAAGATGGTGCTGGAGTGGGGCATGGGCGAGAACTTCAAGAACATGGCCCTGAGCAGCGATTCCGGCCCGGTGTTCCTGGGTGAGGACATGGCCCGCCCCAAGGCCTTCAGCGAGCACACCAGTCAGCTGGTGGACGAGGACGTCAAGCGCATCCTGAACCACGCCTTCGAACGCGCCCGTGATCTGGTGACCGAGTACAAGGCTGCCATGCACGAGGTGGCCGAGGCCCTGCTGACCCAGGAACTGATCACCGGCGACGTGGTGCGCGACGCGGTGGCCAAGATCTCCAGCCCGCAGATGCCGGTGCCACAGACGACGGCGTAACCTTCCCTTTCAACCGAAAGCCCCCGCCGAGTTGCGGGGGTTTTTCGTGCATCTCTACGTTTTGAGGTTTGGCAGATAGAACAGCAGATCCAGCGAGGGGGGCCGGATGCCCTGTGTCCGCAGCAGCGCGGCAATCTGCGCGGTGTGCCGGACCTCATGCAGCGTGACGTGCCACAGCAGTCCGTCAAGTTTGAAGTGTTCTTCGGGCGTGTCCTCTACCACGCGCTCCAGGCCAGCGGCGGTCAGCGTGGACAGGTAGGCGAGGGTGCTTTGTTCCACCGCCCGCCAGTAATCCAGCAGCTCCGAAAGAGGGAATCCGGCGTAGACTGGCCCACTGCCGGCGGCTTTCAGGGCTGGAAACCCTGCCTCGACGGGCGTGTCCTGCAAGATGGTGTAGTGCAGCCAGCCGTCCTCCACGCCTGCGGTGTGGGCGATCAGGTCCTTGATGCTGTGCATCCGGTCCCCGTCCAGCATGGGGCGGGACAATATCTCATCCGGTACGCTTTCCAGCGTGGCCCACAGGTCGCGGCGGGCGCGCACCAGATAGTCGTACAGCTCGGGAATCTCCATCATGCTCTCCAGATGGCCCAGTGTTCGTCCAGCGCGTCCATGTCCGGTGCCGTATGTCCGCCTGCCCGCAGCAGCGCCATGATCTGGCCCCGGTGGTGGCTGTCGTGGACGATGGTGTGCTGCAGAAAGTGGGCGGGGTTGGACTGATAGGCGCCCTCGCTGTAGGGATCATCGAAGGCGCGGTTCTCGTCCAGTGCGGCCTGAACGGCTTTCATGGCCGCCTCGTCCCCGGCGGCAAAGGCGGTGGCCAGCCCATTCGGCGGGCTGTCCTGCCAGCGCCACATGGGGTCACCATCCGCGTCCTTGCGGGTGGGGTCCAGCAGCGGCTCCGTATGGGCGCGCGACAGGTTCCAGAGCCAGCCGACGCGGAAGCGGGCCATGTGCCGCAGGTGTTGCTCGATGGTCCATCCACCCTGACCGTCGGACAGGGCGAAGTCGGCGTCGGTCAGGGCCTTCAGCAGAAAGTCGTTGACGCGCCCGTTGCGGCGGAAGGAGTCGTGGAGCAGGGTCAGTTCAGTCATGGGCGATTCTCCTGTGCGGTGCTGTTGTGGGGCGAGAGGTGGGGGAGGGTCACTTGCGCCAGATGTCCCACTGCTGTTCCAGCCTGTCCAGCCGCTCCGGTGAGCGGCCGCTCTGACGGAGGAGGGCGACGATCTGGCCCCGGTGGTTGGCGTCGTGGACGATCATATACAGCAGAAAATGCGCGGGGTGGGACGCGAAGGTGTCCACGCCCCGTGGGTCGGCGAAGGGTTCACCGCTGTCCACATGGGCCCGGACGGCCTGAAGGGCGGCCTCATCACCGGCGGTCAGCATGGCCCGCAGGGTGGCCCGGTCAGTTGCGTGCCAGCCCCAGATGGACTCCCCACCCGTGAGGGTCAGGGTGGAAGCCGCGTGGGTGGGCGACATCTCCTGCAACCAGCCACCACGCGACGCGCCCATATGACTGAACATCTGCGCGACGGTCATGCCGCCGTGGCTGTCGGAGCGGGCCAGATCGGCGTCGGTCAGTTCGTCCAGCAGGAAAGCATTCACGTGCCCGTTGCGGCGAAACGCTTCGTAGAGCAGGGTTGGATCGGTCATCTCTTCTCCGGTGTGGGGCACTCAGCCCACGGCCAGCCATACGGTGATCTCGTCGGCCTCCTCGATCATCTCGGCCTTCCTGACCGCCAGCTTGACCGGCAGGATGTACAGCCCTTCTTTGGGAAACAGGGATGTTTTCCATTCGGTGTCGCCCACCCTGGCCCTGACCGGGATCATGCCCCAGCCGTAGGTGACGAAGCGGGCAGCCGCCCGGATGGCCTGGGCCTGTGCGGCGGGCACAGTCACGAAATAGTGCGGGGCCGGGCCTTTCCAGTACCAGATGGGGCCACTGAACTCAAGGGTGAGGGGCATGGGACACCAGGGCCAGGGTCATGGCAGGCGCACCCGCAAGGGCAGGGTTTCTTCGGGCGGGTCACAGGGCGTTTGCGGCGGCCCCACCACGCGGCAGCGGGGCGGCTTCAGGCGGCCAGCCGCGTCCGGTTGGGGGCCAGCCGGTGCCGGACGCTGCCGGCAGTCGATCAGGGTGGGGCGCATAGGGCCGGGGGCGGTCATGGCAACCTCTCAGGCGTCGGGAAGCGTGTATTCCAGGACGTAGTGGTGCGCGCCGTCCACGAGGTCCAGCGTCAGCCCACCGCTCAGGCCAGCCAGCCCGCCGCTGCCGGAATCGGGCACCACCCGGTAGGTCAGGGTCTGGTGGCCGCGCTCGCTGGCGCCCGCATGAAAGAAGGCGAAGCGGCCCTGGCGGCCGTCCAGGGTGGCCTGCACCGCCTCGACGGCGACGTACACCGCCGAACCCTCCACAGGGGTCATGAAGGTCAGCATCTCCACCACGCTCTGCCCGCTCAGCTGGCCTTGCCACTGCTTGTCCAGCAGCATGTGCCCGATCTCGGCAAGGGCCTGGGCCGGGGCCTCGGCGCGTGGCCGCACGGTAAAGGTGCCGGTGGCAGTCGCTGCAGCTGGGGCTGTGGGGCTCATGGGACCATGTAGTCGTAGAAGGCGGGCGGCTCGATACCCAGCGCCCGCAGGTACACGTAACCCTGACCCCGGTGGTGAATCTCGTTGTCGACGGCGTAGGCCACGCTCTGCTGCGGCGAAAAGCGCCCCCAGGCCATGTCCTGCGCGGTGGTGAACCACCCGGGCTCCACCCTGGCGAAGGCGGACTCCAGCTGCGGGGTCTGCGCGTCCCAGGCGGCCAGCAGGGCGGCGCGGGTGTTCAGCTCAGAACAGTCGGGGGGATGCCAGCTCCAGTCGTCGGTGGTCAGCCCCTTCAGGTGATAGTCGGTCATGCCCCATAGCTCCAGGGCCAGCTCACCGAAGGTTCGGATGGGCGGCGCGGCGCTGAAGCTGAACAGGTGACTTTCTGGAAACGCCTCAATCACGCGGCGGGTCAGGCGGCGGTGGCCCTGCCAGTGGGCCAGAATATGGGTGGGGGAGACGGAGACGAGCGTCGGGGCGGCCGCTGCTTCAACTACAGGCGTATTCGTCATCTTGACCTCCGCCCCCAGCGTAATCCCGATTCCCGTCAGGAGCTGTCATCTTTGTGTGGCAGCATACAGGCATGTATGACCCCTCCATGCGGGTGCTGACCGTGCTGGAACTGCTTCAGGCGCGTGAGAGCGTGACCGGCGCGGAGCTGGCGCGGGTGCTGGAGGTCAGCCCGCGCACGGTGCAGCGTTACGTTGCCCGCCTGCAGGATCTGGGCATTCCGGTGGAGGGACGGCGCGGTGTGGGCGGGGCGTACCGCCTGAAACCCGGGTTCCGGCTGCCGCCGCTGATGTTCACGGGCGAGGAAGCCCTGAGTCTGGCGCTGGGGCTGCGGGCACTGCACCTGCTGGGACTGGGCGCGCTGGCCCCGGCGGCCCACGCAGCCGGGGCCAAACTGGCGCGCACGCTTCCGGACGCCGTGCGCGAGACGGTGGAGGCGCTGGAGGGCGCGGTGCAACTCGACGCCTCGCCGGGGGTGGTGTCGGTGGGCGCGGCGCTGCTCTCCGGGCTTCTGGGCGCAGTTCACGCCGCGCGGACGGTGGAATTCACCTACACTTCGCCGCAGGCCAGCGCCATGACGCGCCGGGTGGACGTGTACCGCGCCCTGCATCTGGACGGGCGCTGGTACGCGGTGGGCCGCTGCCACCTGCGCGAGGCCCTGCGCTGCTTCCGGCTGGACCGCATGGCCGAACTGCGGGTGCTGGACGCCAGCTTTGCCGCGCCGCCCGACTTCGACGCCCTGGCCTACCTGCGTTCCACGCTGCCCACAGCCGCGCCCGCCGCGCAGATCAGCGTGTGGCTGGACGCCGCGCCCGAGGACCTGCGGGGCCGCGTCTCGGTGTGGTTCACCGAGATCAGCGCCGAGGCCGGCGGCACCCGCCTGCGGGCCGAGCGTGAGACGCTGCCCGGCTTTGCCGCCTTTCTGCTGGGCCTGGACTGCGAGTTCCGGGTGGACGGTCCGCCGGAGTTGCTGGCCGTGTTCGGGCGGCTGGGGGCACGCTGCGCGGCGGTGGGCCGGGGGGCGCCCGTCCGCGCGTGAGCGGCGAACCGGCGTCTGGCAGCGGCCAGTTTGCAGCGGCTAGACTGGCCCATGCCCACTTCTCCTTCTCTCAACGTTCCTGATCTCATCCGCACCAAGCGCGACGGCGGCGAACATTCCCGCGCCGAGCTGGAGGCCCTGATCCTGGGCTACACGCGCGGCGAGGTGCCGGACTACCAGATCAGCGCGTGGCTGATGGCGGTGTACCTGAAGGGCATGACCCCGCAGGAAACGGCGGACCTGACGGCGGTGATGGCCGCCAGCGGCGAACAGTTGGATCTGGGGGTGCTGCCACGCACGGTGGACAAGCACAGCACCGGGGGTGTGGGGGACAAGACCAGCCTGATCCTGACCCCCATGCTGGCGGCGCTGGGCCTGACGGTGGCCAAGATGAGTGGGCGTGGCCTGGCCCACACCGGCGGCACCATCGACAAACTCGAAAGCTTTCGCGGCTGGACCTCCGAACTCTCGGAGGAGCGCTTTGTCGCGCAGGCACACGACATCGGGCTGGCGCTGGTGGGCCAGAGCAAGGACCTCGCGCCCGCCGACGGCAAGCTGTACGCCCTGCGCGACGTGACGGCCACGGTGGACTGCCTGCCGCTGATCGCCAGCAGCATCATGAGCAAGAAACTGGCGTCCGGGGCGCACACGGTGGTGCTGGACGTGAAGGTGGGAGCCGGGGCGTTCATGAAAACGCTCGACGATGGCCGGGCGCTGGCCCGCGCGATGGTGGATATCGGCACCCGTGCCGGGCGGCAGGTGCGCGCCGTGCTGACCGACATGGACACCCCGCTGGGCCATCTGGCAGGCAACAGCCTGGAGGTGCAGGAGGCGCTGGCCACCCTGCGCGGCGAGGGGCCAGAGGACCTGACCGAACTGTGCGTGGCCCTGGCCGTGGAGGCCCTGGCTGCCCACGGCGAGGATCAGGTGGCCGCCGGGGCGCGCGCCCGCGCCACCCTGCACGACGGCTCCGCGCTGGCGAAGTTTCGCGCCTTTGTTGAGGCGCAGGGCGGCGATCCGGCGCTGGTGGATGACCCGGCCCGGCTGGACGTGGCCCCCGGACGCGCCGAGGTCACGGCGCCCCGTGCGGGCTTTGTGGAGCGCATCGACGCCCTGAGCGTGGGCCGCGCGGTGCTGGCGCTAGGCGGCGGGCGCGAACGCAAGGGCGAGGCCATTGACCACGGCGTCGGCGTGGAACTGGTCCGCAAGCCGGGCGAGGCGGTGGCGGCAGGCGAGACGGTGGTGCGGGTGTACCACCGGGACGGGCGTGGCCTGGACACGGCCCAGCGCCTGCTGGCCGGGGGCCTGGGCATTGCCGACGCGGCCCCAGCGCCGGAACCGCTGATTCTGGACCGGGTGTTCTAGGAACCAGGCGTGCTGGGCGTGCGATCAGCAGCTCTGGAAAGGCGCTGCACTGTCATGGTCCGGGCGGGGCGGGCCGTCCGGCTCCCGGCGTCCCGGCTCACGGCAGCCGCAGCGCCCGGCAGTTCTCGCCGGGACTCTCGGGGGCCTGGGGGCTGACGATGATGCGCTCGTCTTTGCCCACGAAGCCCTGGCAGCGGGCGAGTTCGCGCAGGTAGCCGGGCGAGTTGGTGTAGGTCTCGGCGTCCTGCAGGATCTGAACGTCACGCTCCAGATCCTGAATGCGGCTGCGGACCTCCTGGGTCTGCTGGGTCCAGGACACGCTGCGGTAGGCGGTGTTGATCAGCTGGAAGCTGAGCTGCACAATGCCCAGGCCCACCAGCAGGCTGGTGAGCATCATGGTCAGCGGCAGCCGGGCCAGGCGCCGCAGGCTCAGGCGTCTCCATCCGGTCCGGTGTGGTGGGGACGGTGGAGGCGGGGGCGCGGGGGCGTCGGTCATGCGGCGCCCAGCATAGCGCCCAGCCGCGCGGGCCGGGGTGTGAGCCGGGGGCGGGGCGACGTGCCCACAGGCCATGGGGGCAGGCCACGGCAGACCGCTACACTACGGGGCATGACCGCTCAGCCTTCTGCCGTGCCCTCTGGCGGGCGCATTCCCGCCCTGAACTGGAACGACGCCCACCGCACCTCCATTCAGCTGCGCTTTGCCGACGTGGACGCCATGGGCCACGTCAACAACGCCCGCTACGCCGAGTTTCTGGAAGTGGCCCGCATGGACATGTCGCAGAGCCTGGGCATCCAGGGCGACGACGATCACTCCATGCTGGCCCGCCTGGAACTGGACTACGTGCGCGAGATTCGGCTGGGGCAGACCGTGTTTATCGAATCGCTGGTGGAGCGGGTGGGCCGCAGCAGCTGGACCGTGGCGGCCCGCTTCGTGGCCGACAACGTACCGTGCGCCTTTGCCCGTTCGGTGCAGGTGCGCGTGAACGCGGACCACATCCCCGAAGCGCTGCCCGAACGCTTCCGGGAGCTGGTGGCGCCGCTGCTGGCCCACGGCGCCCCCGGGTCATGAGCGGCCCCTCGCGCAACAACCAGTACGACGACCGCGTGCTGTACCAGGGCGATCCCTGGGTCCGCCTCGACACCCTGCCGCGCCTGCTGGCCGAGGGCTGGCGGCGCACCCTGTGGGACGGGGGGGTGGTCAGCGTGGTCCGCACGCCGTTTCAGTGGGCGATGGGTTCCCCGGTGATCGAGATCGAGACCGGCGGCTACATGGGCGACGTGGGGCTGTACGTGCCGCAAGTGCAGCTGGCCGAGGCGCTGGAACTGCTGGGCTTTGATCCAGAAGAGGGAGTGGGCGACTAGAGCCGGCGGGATACAGTGAGCCGTTGACCGTTCCGTCCTCCCGCCCCATTCCCGAATCAGGAGTCTCCATGACCACTTTGCCTCTGTCCGAACAGCTCAGCATCGGCGTGGATGTCGGCGGTACCAAGATCGCCACCGGCGTGCTGCGCGGCGACGAATTACAGGACCGCCACGTCCAGCCCACCCCCGAGACCGGCTGGGAGGCGGTGCTGGACGTCGTTGCAGCCCAGATCCGTGACCTTCAGGCCAGGCACCCGGACGCCCGCCTGATCGGTGTGGGGATTCCAGGGCCGCTGAACAACGACCGCACCCGCGTCAAGTTCGCCCCCAACATCTACGGCTTTACCGACGTGCCCATGGTTGACGGCCTGCTGGAGCGGCTGTCGCAGCGCATCGTGCTGGAAAACGACGCCAAGGCGGCCGCGCTGGCCGAGGCCCACCTGGGCGCGGCGCGCGGCACCGAGAGCAGCATCTACGTGACTGTCAGCACCGGCATCGGCGCGGGCATTGTTCTGAACGGGCGCCTGTGGCGCGGGCGGCACGGCGTGGCCGGGGAGCTGGGGCACATCACGGTGATGCCCGGCGGCCCGGTCAGCGGTGCGGGGCTGGACGGCGCGCTGGAGGCCGTGGCCAGCGGCACCGCGATTGCCCGCGACGCCAGCTACGCCCTGAACCGCGACGTCAGCACCGCCGAGGCCTTCACGCTGGCGCAGCAGGGCCACCCCGGCGCGCGGCGCGTGACCGCGCAGGCCATGAAGCACATCGGCGTGGCGCTGGCTGACCTGCAGAAGGTCATTGACCCGGAGGTGTTCGTGATCGGCGGCGGCGTCGCCAGCGTGGGCGATTACTTCTTCCACGGCGTGCAGGCGGCTGCCGACGAGTACGCCAAGGGGTTTGCGCCGGTGACCATCCGCCGCGCCCAGCTTGGGCCGGACGCGGGCGTGATCGGCGCGGCGCTGGCGGCCCGCTATGGGTAAAGCGGAACGGCTGAAATGAACCTGCTGGCAGGGGCCGAGGCCTTTGCCCAGCCGCACCACGACGCACCGGGGCGGGCCTGCCACAACGCCGTGCAGGACGCGTTGACTGTGTGCGGGGTGCTCCCTGGCGCTGGCCCTGGCGGTGTGGGGCCACGATCTGATCCACGACGCCAGGGCCGGTGACAACGAGGAACGCAGCGCGGCGGCATTCGACGGCTGGCTGGCCGGCGTAGGGGGTCTCTGCCGAGCTTCGGCATGGGCGGCCCAGTGGATCAGTCCAGGGCTGCCAGACCCACCGGCGTGAACCCCTGGCCGGGGCCGGGGTTCACGCCGACCCGGTTGCGGCCCTCCCCCTTGGCCAGGTACAGGGCGCGGTCGGCCGCCAGCAGGACCTGCTCGGGGGCGGGTCCGTGTTCCGCTGAGGTGGCCACCCCGAACGACGCCGTGATTCTGAGGGTCTGCCCATCATGAGAAATAGTGAGGTCCTCGATGTCGCGCCGGATGCTCTCGGCCACCTGCTGGACCTGGGCTGCCGGGGGACCGGACAGCAGCATCACGAATTCCTCGCCTCCGTAACGGCACAGGGTGTGCTGTTCCCCGAAGCGCCGTTGCAGCAGGGCGGCCACCTCCTGCAGGACCCGGTCGCCGCCTGCATGCCCGTAGGTGTCGTTGATGACCTTGAAGTGGTCGAGGTCAAAGATCAGGACGCTGTACGCCGCCTCCGGGTCAGTGGCCAGCAGGCCCAGCTGCTTCTGGAGATACCGGCGATTGTGCAGCCCGGTCAGGGGGTCACGCAGACTCTGCTCTCTGAGCTGCACCTGAAGGCGCTGAATTTCCAGGAAGCGTTGCTGAAGTTCCTCGTGGGCGGCCTGAATCTGGGCTTCGGCCCGCTGCTGCTCGGTGACGTCGCGCCACACCACCATGTGGCCCTGAACCACCTGCTGGTCGTCTCTCAGGCTCGACACCCGCACCTCCAGGTGGCGGTCCCCCGGCAGCGCCAGCCGAAGCTGCTGGTCGCCCAGGTCACGCAGGTCGTGCAGCGCCGCGCTCCAGTGCGCGAACACCTCGGAGGCCGGCAGGCCCAGCGGCGAATGGACCTGCGTCTCCACCATCCGGCGTGCTGCCTGGTTCATGTCCAGCACGCGCCTTCGCTGGTCCAGCACCACGACGCCGTCCGGCAGCTGCTCGATCAGCCGGTGCCGCGCCACCGGCACCAGATCGAACAGGCGCAGCCCCAGCACGGCGTACATGAAAACCGCGCCCGTCACCAGAAACGACATGGGCGTGATGTCCAGCCCCGGAAACACCGGCCCCCACACCACCCCCACGAAGCTACCGGCCCACGGCACCGTCAGGCCCAGCAGCACCCAGCTGACCTGCTGGCGGTACAGCCCAACCGACTCCTGCCGGGCCCGGATCAGGCGGATGACGCTGAGCAGAATCAACACATACCCGTGCGCCACCACCACCGTGAACCACGGGCCACCATTCAGCAGGGTATGGGCCGTGCGGAGCCCGGCAACCGGGCCGAACAGCAGGCCGTGCGGATCATTCGTGATCATCAGGGCGACCGTGATCAGGCTGACGGCCAGCACCGCCGTCCATTCCGGCCACCTGACCCTGCGGGCCGGGGCCGTGAGCAGGCGCGTCAGCAGCCACACGCACACCGGACTGGAGACCGCCCCCACAAAGCTGGCCAGCAGCCACACCTGCGGCCACAGCGGCCCTGAACTGCTCCAGTGCGCCGCGTAGGTCAGGGTCCAGAACGCCACCATAAGCAGATAGGCAAACAGCCCCAGCGCCCCCGGAACCTCACGGCGCCGCCACGCCACGGCGGCGGTCATCAGGGCCAGGACGCCGGCGCAGCTGAGCCACAGCGTGTAGGTCTGAGCCAGCGTTGACATTGTTCCGGACAGCATAGCGTGAGAAGGCTGAGCGATTATTGGCATGTGGGGCAGACCGGGATCCGCCGATGCCCCCGGCTGAGTCCGCGCTGTGGGTGCCTGGGCCACCGGCAGTCAAAAACCCCCCACCCTCTGGAGGTGGGGGGCTCAAAGAAAGCGGGGAGAGACCGGGAAGGCCCTTTCCACGTCACTCCGGGCAGGTTATCGCAGGACTTTTTTCATGAACAGCCAGGCGTTGACCACGCCGTTGCCCAGAATGTTGCTTTTGCCCCGGGTCAGCCCGCGGTTGGCGGGTGTGATGTCGGTGGCCGTGGTATTCATCATCAGGGCCAGCTGACCCTTGAGGGTGGGGCTGTAAGACTCGCCCAGCGCCAGGGCCAGCGTGCCGCTCAGCACCGGCGCTGCGAACGAGGTGCCGTTGACCACGGCGTACTCCCCATTCGGAACGGCGGTGGCGAGGTCCACGCCCGGCGCGGCAAGCTCCAGGGTATTGCCGTAGTTGGACCAGTCGGCCAGGGCCATGTCCGGGCTCACGGCCCCGGCGTTCACGCCGTACCGGCCGAGCATACTGTCCTCCTTGGTCGTGTTGCGTGCCGGGTACGCGACCTGTTGAAAGCCCTCGTTTCCTGCGGCGAGGGTGATATAGATGCCCTGTGCGGCGGCGCGCTCGAGCGCCAGACTCAGTTCGCCGTCCACACCGGACGCGACCGACAGGTTAATCACCTGTGCGCCCTGCTTGACGGCCCAGTCCACCCCGGCGGCAAGGTTTTTAACGGTCCCTCCGCCTGTTGCGTTCAGAACGCGGATGGGCAGAATCCTGGCTTCAGGAGCCACCTGCAACACCAGGCTGGCCACCGCCGTGCCGTGGCCATACAGGTCGCCGCCAGAGCTGGAGACATCGCTCGGATCGGTATCCTGTCCCACGAAGTCGTACCAGCTTTCGGGGGCCGTCAGGTGACCAGCAAAGACGGGGTGCGACACGTCCAGGCCAGTGTCGATCACGGCCACAACCACACCTCGGCCCAGGTTGGGGGCCATGGCCTGGGCTTCGGGCAGTTTAATGAGCTTCCACGCCGCCGCGTTCTCGCTGAAGGTGTTGGGAACGCCGCTGGCAACCGTGCTGCTGTCCAGACCCTTGGCCCAGGCGCCGATTCTGCCCTTGGCCCAGGCGCCGATCCGGCCGCTTGCGGCCGCTGACTTCATGGTGGGTTCTTCAGTGGTGCCACCCTGGGCCTGCAGGCTGCTGCCAGCGCTGTACGCCTGGGGCGTGGTGACGGGGGTGGTGCCACAGGAGGCCAGCAAGGCTCCGGTCAGGATCGGGAGGAGATAATGGGTGTGCTTCATATCTTCTGGGCTCCTAGCGGTAATTCTTGATGAAGGAGTAGGCGTTCACCGTGCCGTAACCCAGTCCCAAGAGAAACAGGGGGTCGCGAGGCGCAGTGGCAGAACTATTAAGATTCGTTAATATAGCTGAAATTTCTCTGGCCGTGGTGTTGGGCGCGCCTGTGGACAGGGCCAGGGCCACGATGCCCGAAACCACCGGGGTCGAGAACGAGGTGCCGGTCACGCTGGCGATCTGTGAGCCAGGGAAGGCGGCGACGAGGTTCTCGCCGGGCGCGGTGATTTCCAGGTTTGCACCATAGGTGCTGAAGCTGGACTTCAGGAAATTGGTGCCCACGCTCCCCACCCCGACCGAGCCGTAGCCCTGCACGGTGGTCGTGTCTGCCCTGACTGCCGGGAACAGCACAGCGGTGTTGCCCGTATTGCCCGACGCGCAGATCACGGCGACGCCCTTGTTGACGGCATTCTGGATGGCCGTATTCAAGACGCTGGTGTTGACGTTGCTGCCCAGGCTGAGGTTGATGACCTCGGCCCCTGCCGAGACGGCGTAATCAATCGCGCTGGCAATCGTGCTGGTGTCACCGTTGCCGTCAGCGTCCAGCACCCGGATGGGCAGGATCGTGACCTTAGGCGCGATCTGCAAAACGATGCTGGCAGCGGCCGTGCCGTGCCCATAGCCGTCAAACTGCGCGCCGCCTTCCTGGGGCACATTGTCGCCGTCAATAAAGTCCTTGGCATTTCTGATGTCCAGCTTGCCCTGGAAGGAAGGGTGGCTCAGGTCAAAACCGGTATCCAGCACCGCCACCTTCACGCCCTGACCCAGTTCCGGGACCAACGACTGTGCCTGACTGAGTTGGATCATGTTCCAGGCCGGGACATTCTGGCTGAAGGTCGTGGCCATGGTGAGTGCGCTGGTTCCAGTGGCCCAGGTGCTGAATCCAGTGGCCCAGGTGCTGAATCCAGTGGCCCAGGTGCTGAACCCGGTGGCCCAGGTGCTGAACCCCTGCACGCTGATGTTAAAGGACCTGGAATTGACCTCCACTCCTTCGCTGTCGTAACTGCCCTTGGAAAGGTTGTTGTTGGCGATGATGGCGTTGCCCGTTTCGGGGTGGTAGGCAACGATGTATCCGCCATACATCTTCTGCAGGCTGGCCCTGGACACGCTGGCCGGAATGCTCAGGGTGTGCAGGTACTTGTAGTTCTTGGGCAGGTCCGGGGTGCTGGTGACCTTCTGGGTCGTGAGCGTGGCCTGACTGTTCGGCGGCTGGTTTGGCTGGCTACCACAGGACGCCAGCAGGGCCGCAGTCAGGGTGGCTGCGGTCAGGCTGAGGTAGAACCGGTTGCGGGATTGAGGGACCATGAGAGCTCCTTGTGTGAGTGGCGACGGGCGGTCGGCGAAGTCACAGCGGAGAACGGAATGGCAGGGGAAAAGACGCTGTGAACTAATCCACAGCATGAGCAGAAAATCTTACACTTTTCTTCTTTAATCATTTGATGAGGAGTAGTGTGATGCGACGTGGCCCGATTGAGACCGGGTGGCTGGACCTTGGTATGGGAAGACCCCCCAGATGGGGGGCCTGGATTCGGGATGAATTTTGCGGCAGGGACCGCTCAGAAAGCGACGCAATTGCGGTCCCGTTTGGCCTCGTAAAGCTTCTCGTCCGCCTGGGCCACCAGTCGCTCGAAATTGGGCAACCCTTCATTGGTGGCCACCCCCAGCGAGAGGGTCACGCGGAGGCCCGGGGCGAGGGCCGGCCAGTCGGTCTGCTCAACGGCGGCGCGCAGGCGTCTGGCGACCGCGACGGCCTGGGGCAGGGGGGTGTCTGGCAGCACCAGCACGAATTCCTCGCCGCCGTAGCGCCCAGGCGCGTCTGAGGAGCGGCACGAGGACAGCAGCCGGGCACCCAGCTGGCGCAGCACCTCGTCCCCAACGGGATGGGAAAACCTGTCGTTGACCTGTTTGAAGTGGTCCACGTCAAGCATGATCAGCGACAGGACGCGGCCCTCGGCCCGGTGCTGATCAAATTCACGCGCCAGGATCGTCTCGATGTGGTGGCGGTTGAAGACGCCGGTCAGGCTGTCGTCGCGCAGCTGGCGTTCCAGCACAAGCGACTGTTCCTGCAGGGCCGCCACCAGCGCGCTCTTCTCCCGGTTGGCCTGTTCCAGCGCCACATTGGCACTGGCCAGTTCCACCGAGCGCAGCTTGTACAGCTTCGCCTCGGATTCGGCCCGGTCCACCTCGTACTGCACCATCAGCGCCCGGGTTTTCATGGCCATCTCTTCCTCAAGCAATTGCCGCTGGACTTCTCGCTCGCCCTCCAGATGGATCATGGCGCGTTCCATATCGCCGCGGCCCTTGTGCAGGACCGTCAGCTTGTGGTGGGCCAGCACGGCAAGTTCCGGCCATGCGAACTGCTGGCTGTTGGTCAGCACCTGTTCGTACAGGCTCCAGGCCTCCTGAACGGCGCCGCCCGCCTCCAGGTTGGAGGCGGAATACAACTGCACCCAGGCCAGCGGCTCGGGCATATCCAGCTGCGGCGCCTGCAAAAGTTCCAGCGCCTGCTGGTGCAGCGCTGTGGCCTGCGCCGTGTGGCCCTGTCCATCCAGGGCCCGGGCAATTACCGAGACCGACAGCGCCTGATGAAGTGTATCCCCGCCGTCGATACTGCCCTGGGCGGCCCGCTCGCCGTACGCCTGGGCCTGTGCAAACTGACCCAGCTCCTGATGGGCGTCGGCAATACTGTACAGGCAGGCCACCTGGGCCGGCGCATTGCCAGCCTTGTCGAAAACTTCGTAGGCCTGCTGGTAGTACGACAGGGCCTTGTCCAGGTCCTTCAGGCGGGATGATGCCACCACACCCAGGTTCATCAGGGCGTTGGCCTCGCCCGCCAGATCGTCGAGTCGCCTGGACAGTTCCATTGCTTCAAGCAGACATTCGATGGCCCGCTCCGTGTTGTAGATGACGCGGTAAACGTTGCCCAGCAGGTTCTGACAATCGCGCTCCAGGGCTAGGTCGCCATAGGCCTGTGCAATAGACACGGCCTGATCAACCTTGGTCAACGCGGGCTTGAATTCGGACAGCAGGATGTCGTGGAAGCCCAGGGTCCGCAGGGCATAGGCCAGTCCCAGATGGTGGTCATGTTGCTCGGAGATCAGCTGGGCCTCGCGCGCCTCACGGAGACTCTCGGCCGGCTCTGCCCGCCGCATCTGCCACGCCGACTCGTTCAGGACCCCCACGTGCTGGATCACGTGCGCCGGTACGCTGGGCCTCGCGTCAAACGCGGTGTCGGCGGGTTTCAGCTGCTCGGATGGGTTCAGGGCCTGTGCGCCCACAGCGGGCGGGACCTCGGAATCCGAGTGAAAGGAGCCGGCGATCATGCCCAGAAACACCTCGATCAGGTAGGGATCGAAGTGTTTGCCGGACTGCTCGGCCATTTCCCGCCAGGCCTCTTCCCTGGACCAGGCTTTCTTGTAGGGCCGTTCGGTCGTCAGGGCGTCCCAGACATCCACGATGGCCACAATTCTGCCCATCAGGGGAATGCTGTCGCCCTGCAGGCCCTGGGGATACCCGCTGCCGTCCCAGCGCTCATGGTGCGTCAGGGCGATCTGCTCGGCCATCCGCATCAGGTCGGACTGGCCGCCTTCCAGCACACGCGCCCCGATGGTCGTGTGGTGTTTCATGATGGTGAACTCTTCGGCTGTCAGTCTGTCGGTCTTGAGCAGAACGACATCGGGAACCGCAATCTTGCCGATGTCGTGTAGCCGCGCGGCCAGCCGCACCAGTTCCACCTCGGTGGGGGTCAGTCCGATGGCCTGAGCCAGGGAAGCGGCCAGCTGAGAAACCCGCTGCGTGTGGCTACCCGTCTTGTCGTCGCGGTACTCACCCACCAGACCCAGGCGCGAGATGATCTCGCGCTGGGCCAGTTCCAGATCGGCCGTCCGCTGCTGAACCTCCAGTTCGGCCTCGGCACGGGCCTGCTGCGAGGTCTGGTTCATCAGGCGGTAGGTTTCGGCCTGATGCCGGGCCCGCTCCACTTCCAGCTGGGCGGTCAGGTTCAGGAAGGTCTCCTGCCGGTCCTGATTGTGCAGGCCCCGTTCCAGGGCCAGGGCTTCCCTGAGTTGCAGGGCGGCCTGCTCGAAGCGGCCCAGCCGCTGCAGGACTTCCCCCAGGTGATCGTGAATCTCCAGTGCGGCGCGCTCACTGCCGCTTTGCCGGGCGCAGGCCAGGGCCAGCTCAAAGTGGGCCGCCGCCTGCTCGAGCTCGCCGCCCTCTGCCTGCACAAGGGCCAGGTGCATCAGGGCATTCTGTTCGCTGGGCAGGGCGCCCAGTTCCCGGGACAGGTCCAGCGCCTGCCCGAACGTCTCCAGCGCCAGTGCCCGCTGTCCCATTCCGGCGTAAATCTGTCCCAGGTTGTCCAGGGTTTCCGCCTCGTTGTAGCGGCGTCCACTGGCCTGGGCCAGCCGCAGGGCCTGAAGCAGCAGATGCAGGGCGTCCTTGTGCTGCCCGCGGTCTCTGGCGATCAGCCCCAGACCGGTCAGCCCGGCAATTTCATTGGCGGTGTCCCCGGCCTGCTGGGCGGCGGCCATGCCCTGGCCGAAGGCCTCAGTTGCCCGGTCGTATTCGTGCCCGATCTGGTGGATGTTGCCAATGTTGATCAGGCAGGCGCTTTCCAGGCTGTGCAACGGTTCCGGGCAGTGGGTGATGTACTCGAAACAGCGGGCCAGATGTTCCAGCGCCTGATGCAGATCGCCCAGCTCAATATGAATCAGCCCAAGGTTGTTCAGGCATTTGGCGTACCCCGCATGGTCCTGCAGTTCCTCACGCACCACCGACTCGTCGAGAATGACGGCGCTGGCTTCGCGGTACCTGCCCTGGAGGAAAAGCGCCATGCCCTGCAGCTTGAAGGCCTGGGCCAGCTCTGCTGTCCGCTGACCGGCCAGCAGATGCATGATGTCCTGGCCCAGCTCGGACACCCGGTCGTAGTGCTCGCACAGGACCTCGGCCTCGGTCTGGCACAGCAGGGCCGCAATCTGCCCCGGCAGGTCACCGGCCTCGGCAAAGAGGTCAGTGGCACGCCGGGCGTGGTGCAGCGCGGCTTCACCTTCCTCCAGCCCCAGCAGGCCCTGAGCCCAGATGTTGTGCGCCTCGCCCTGCAGCTCAAGAGGCCAGGTGGCCAGCACCCCGGAAGCCGACTGCAGCACCTGCACCGCCGCCGTGGGGTCAGCGTCCACAAGAGCCCGCGCCCGGTCCAGCACGGGCCGACAAGCACCCACAATCTGATTCGGCGAGGCATGGTTCAAGAGGTGACCTTTGATCTGGAGGAGAGGAGAGGACCGGGACGGGCGAGGATGCACAAGCGACGGTCCGGGACCGCTGGCCTCATTATCATTATTCGTTCTGTATAACTGAAATCTCACACAGCGGCGTCTTGCCTGGGCCTGATGGGCCGCCTGTGAGGTCGGCGGTTGTGCAGGCAGCCTACCCCAGGACCTTATAAAATTAAAAAAGCCGGGGCATCACGCCCCGGCTTCCCTTGTTTCTGACTGGCTTAGAAGTCCATCCCGCCCATGTCGCCGCCGCCCATGCCGCCCTGGGGCTGACCCTGGGGCTTCTCGGGTTTGTCGGAGACAATTGCTTCGGTGGTCAGGATCAGCGCGCCGATGCTTGCGGCGTTCTGCAGCGCGGTGCGCGTGACCTTGGCCGGATCGACGATCCCAGCGGCCACCATGTCGTCCACGTACTCGCCCGTCGCGGCGTTGAAGCCGTAGCGGGGCTTGTCGCTGTTGATCACGGCGTTCACGATGACGCTGCCTTCCTCGCCGGCGTTCACGGCGATCTGGCGGGCGGGTTCTTCCAGGGCGCGGATCAGGATGCGCGCGCCGGTGGCCTCGTCGCCGGTCAGGCTCTCGGCGGCCTTGCGGACGGCGGGGATGATGCGCAGCAGCGTGGTGCCGCCGCCCGCAACGATGCCTTCCTCAACCGCCGAGCGGGCGGTGGACAGGGCGTCCTCGTAGCGGTGCTTCTTTTCCTTCAGTTCGGTCTCGGTGGCGGCACCGACGCGGATCACGGCCACGCCGCCGGCCAGCTTGGCCAGACGCTCCTGGAGCTTTTCCTTGGCGTAGTCGCTGTCGGTGGTGTCCAATTCGCCCTTGATGGCGTTGACGCGGGCGTCGATCTCGCTCTGCTCACCCTTGCCGTCCACGATGGTGGTCTCGTCCTTGGTGATGCGGATGCGCGCAGCGCTGCCCAGCATGTCCAGGCCGACATTTTCCAGCTTGTGGCCCATGTCCTCGGACACAACCTGACCACCGGTGACGGCGGCGATGTCGCGCAGCATTTCCTTGCGGCGGTCGCCGAAGCCGGGGGCCTTGACGGCGGCGATGTTCAGCGTGCCGCGCAGCTTGTTGACCACCAGGGTGGCCAGCGCTTCGCCTTCCACGTCTTCAGCGATGATCAGCAGAGGGCGTCCGGTCTGCGCGGCTTTTTCCAGCACGGGCAGCAGGTCTTTCAGGTTGCTGATCTTCTTCTCGACAATCAGGATGTAGGCGTCCTCGAGGACGGCTTCCATCTTCTCGGGGTTGGTCACGAAGTAGGGGTTGATGAAGCCCTTGTCGAACTGCATCCCTTCCACCACGTCCACTTCGGTGTCAAAGCCCTTCGACTCCTCGATGGTGATGACGCCTTCCTTGCCCACCTTGTCCATCGCGGAGGCGATTTCCTCGCCGACCTGATCGTCGTTGGCGCTGATGCCGGCGACTTTCTTGATGGCGTCGGAGTCTTCCACCGGCACGGCCAGCTTCTTGATTTCCTCGATGGCAACCAGGACAGCCTTGTCGATGCCGCGCTTCAGGGCCAGCGGGTTGGCGCCGGCGGCCACGTTACGCAGGCCTTCCTTGACGATGGCCTGACCCAGCACGGTGGCGGTGGTGGTGCCGTCCCCGGTGATGTCGTTGGTCTTGCTGGCGACTTCCTTCAGCAGCTGCGCGCCGATGTTCTCCAGCTTGTCTTCCAGCTCGATTTCCTTGGCGACGGTGACGCCGTCCTTGGTGATCGTGGGGCTGCCGAACTTCTTCTCGATAACCACGTTGCGGCCACGGGGCCCAAGGGTCACTTTAACGGCGTTGGCGACGGCATTTACACCGCGCTCCAGGCTGCGACGGGCGACTTCATCAAATACAAGTTGTTTGGCCATGGGGAGTACTCCTTCGGAGTGGGTCTAAAAGTTTGAGAGGTTGAAGGGCAAAAGTGGAGGGTTTATCCCGTCCTTACTCGACGATGGCCAGGATGTCGCGCTCGGCCAGGATCGAGTAGTTCTTGCCTTCCAGATTGACTTCGGTGCCGCCGTATTTGGCGAAGTACACGGTGTCGCCCTCGGACACGTCCAGGGGAACGCGGGTGCCGTTGTCCAGCATCTTGCCGCTGCCCACGGCGATGACCTTGCCGCGCTGGCTCTTTTCCTTGGCCGAATCGGGGACGTACAGGCCGCCCGCCGTCTTCTGCTCGGTGTCCTCGACGATTTCTACCAGCACACGATCACCTAAAGGTTTAAGCATGGATGTTCCTCCTGCGAATGAAGTTTGGGGCCGTAACCCTGCCGGTGGTGTCTGGCGGGTTTTCGCCGTTCCGCACGCGAGAATAGTCCTGTAAAGCTAAAAATGTCAAGCGCAGCAGTCCGAGAAGTTGAGTCTGATGCGCTCAAGGTGCGCCAGCACGTCTAAACAACGTATGTCTACCTCATCTACTCTGTATGACATATATATGTCATACCGATATAGCTAGATTCTGAGTCAGGAGGAACGTCTATGGCCCGTCCGGATATTCTGTCTCGTAACCCCTTTGAAGATGCCTTTGCCCGCCTGGGTTCCGCTCCGCTGACGTTGGCGGTGCTGGATCTGGACCACTTCAAGACGCTCAACGACACCCTGGGTCACACCGAGGGAGACCGCGTGCTGCGCGCCGTGGAGAGGCTACTGTCAGGCAGCCTGCCGTCCGGCAGCATCATCGGGCGCATTGGTGGCGACGAGTACGCCGTGATTTTACCGGAGAGTGCCGCCGAAACTGCGCTGATTCTGTTTGACGAGATGATCCGGCACTTTCATATTCACCGCGATCCGCACTGGCCGCGCAGCCTGGGCCTCAGCGTGGGGCTGGCCTCCCGTCCGGCCCACGCCAGCGAGTACGCCGAGCTGTACCGCGCCGCCGACGAGGCACTGCTGCGGGCCAAGCGTGAGGGCCGGGGCCGGGCGTGCATCTACGTGGAATCCAAGATGGTCCTGAAGTCCAACTACTACCCCAAGAGCCAGCTGGAGCGTCTGAGCAAGCTGAGCGGCGCGCTGGGGCGCACCGAGGCGTCCCTGCTGCGCGAGGCGCTGGACGATCTGGTGGAGCGCTACCGGGCGGAGCTGTGAGCAGGATTCTGGAAAGCCTGTCTCCCGGCTGGCACGCCGCTCTGGCCGAAGCCTGGGAGGCGTACCAGCACGGCTCGTATCCGATTGGGGCCTGCGTGGTGAATGCAGACGGGGCCGTGATTGCGCGGGGGCGCAACCGGCTGGGCGAGCCTCGCCGTGTGGAGGGCGGTTTCATCGCCGGGCACGATCTGGCGCATGCGGAGATCAATGCGCTGCTGAATCTGGCGGCCACGCCGCGCCCGGAGAGCTATGGCTGGACGGTGCTGACCACCGTGGAACCCTGCCCGCAGTGCGCCGGGGCCATCGCCATGAGCGGCGTGCGCGCCGTGGCCTACGCCGCGCCTGATCCCTGGGGCGGTTGCACCCGCCTGCTGACGGACGATCCGTACGTATCCGGCAAGCGGATTCAGGTGGGCCGTGCGCCGCAGGACGTTCAGCAACTGGCGCTGCGGCTCAAGGCCCATGCGCTGTGGGAAGAGGAACGTCCAGACGGAGAACGACGCGTCCTGAACCGTTTTGCCGCGCAGCACCCTGAGGACGTGGCGTTTGCGGGGGAACTGTACCGCTCCGGGGTTCTTCTCGCCCTGCATGAGCGTGGGGCCAGCCTGGAGGAAGCGCTGGCGGTGCTGGCATGAGCGCGGGACCGTTCCTCAACCTCTCGCCGGGTGAAGAACGAACAGGCCGCGCCTGCGCGTGGATTGAACACGAGGGCCGGGTGCTGATGTCCGCGCGGGACGCATGGGGCTGGACGCTGCCGGGCGGAGGCATCCGCCCCGGCGAAACCCCGCAACAGGCCGCCGTGCGCGAAGCCTGGGAAGAATGCGGCGCACACGGCGAGGTGGTGGGCGAGGCCGTCCGGCTCTCCGAGGGCGCGGACTGTTACCCGGTGCGTCTGCTGGGCCTGGACGCCAGCCCGGAAGGGCGTCCGGTGCGGTGGGTCAGGCCAGAGTCGCTGTGGTGGGCGTGTGATCCCCAGCTGTGTCAGGTACTGGCGGCGAGGGGCCGGAATGTTCCACCGCCTGCCCTCCGAACCGTGGTTCAGCTGCTCAGGCGTATCACCTTTCGGATTCAGGCCGTGGTCAGGCGTGTCTCAGGGGTGGCCGCGTGAACACCCTGCACCTGACCCTGCTGCGCCACGGACGCAGCCGCGCCGACGACGAGGACGTTCACGAGGGCCGCTACGATTCGCCGCTGAGCGGGGTGGGGCAGGCCCAGGCGAGGGCGCTGGCCGCATACTGGGCCACCCACCCGCCCGACTTTGACCTTGCGTATTGCTCCACGTTGTCGCGTGCCTCCGAGACGGCCGGTATCGTCACGGACGCGCTGGTTGTCCCACTCACGCCGTCCGACACGTTGCGCGAGTGGGACAACGGCCCTCTGGCCGGACTGGGCCGCGAGGAAGCCGCACGGCGTTACCCCATGCCCGCCTTCCGGCACGAGCTGGACGCGTTCACGGCCGAGGGCGGCGAGTCCCAGGCGGCGATCCGGGCGCGTGCCCTGCTGGCCCTGGAACACATCTGGCGGGGTGGGGGAGAGCGGGTGCTTGTCGTCTCGCACGGCGGTTTCCTCAACTCCATGTTGCGTGAACTGCTGCGGATGGAACGCGGCTGGTTCGAGTTCGGCGACACCTCGTTCGCCACCCTGCGCCTGAACCGCCGCAGCCATACGGCGCTGGTGACGGGCGTGAACCTCAGCCCGCACCTGTCCTAAACTGCCCCATGCACCATGCCACCACCCTGACTGAAGGCAATTTGACCGTGCGCGCCCTGGCGGAAGCAGATGTTCCCGGCCTGTGCGAACTGGCGGCAGACTGCCTGGGGGAACTGGCCCTGATGGGCACCTCGCCCTCAGACGCGGCCTATTACCAGAACGCTCTGGACGCCCCCGATCAGCTGCCCTTTGCCGTCGTGGTGGACGGCGCACTGGCGGGCAGCACGCGCTACGGCGACATCCGGGCGGCGCACGCGGGGCTGGAAATCGGCTGGACGTGGCTGCACCCCCGGTACATGGGCAGCGGCATCAACCGCCGCATGAAGCTGCTGTTGCTGGCCCACGCCTTTGAAACGCTGGGCATGCAGCGCGTGCAGCTCAAGACCGACAACCTGAACACCCGCTCTCAGCGGGCCATCGAGAAACTGGGTGCGGTGCGCGAGGGCGTGCTGCGGCGGCACCAGCGCCGTCAGGACGGCACCCTGCGTGACACGGTGATGTATTCGGTCACGGCGGATGAATGGCCGGAGGTGAGGGCGCGGCTCAGTTCTTCTTGAGGAGTGGATAGGGGTTGATTGCCCCGCCGCCGGTGTAGATCCCGTAGTGCAGATGCGGCGGCGTGCCCTTCGCGTTGCCGCTGTCCCCCACGGAGCCGACGACGGTGCCTGCCTCGATCCACCCGCCCCGCTGGAGGTCCGGGTAGTTCTCCAGGTGCGCGTAATAGTGCCGCTGCCCGCCGGGGCCGAGGATCATCACTGTGCGCCCGCCCAGCCCGTTGGGGCCGACGTTCAGCACAATGCCGCGCGTGGTGGCGCGAATGGGGGTGTTTCTGGGGGCGAAGATGTCGATGCCCTCGTGCCGTCGCCCCTGGCTGCGGGCCGCGCCCCAGGTGTCGCTCAGGGACTGGCCCGGCAGCGGGTTGGGCAGGCTGTTTTCAGTGGGCGTGGGCGCTGAGAGCAGCGCCGCGTACCGCTGGGCTTCTCTGATCTGCGGCCACAGCAGATACAGCGCCCCCGCCAGCAGCGCAAGAAAAAAGACCAGCCCAAAAAATCGCCTCACGGTCCCAGCATGCCGTCCGGGGGGCAGGAAAGAATCGGTGAAAAGTTGCACAACTGTTCCTGGGGCCGGCGTTCCACCCCCGCCGAATCCCCCCACAGCCCACACCGCGCGGCCCACAACCCTCTACAATTCCCGGATGCCTGCCCTTTCCCAAGCTCCTCCTGCCTGTGAAGTGTGGACGCTGCCCGGCGGCCTGCGCGTGGCCTTCGAGCGCCGGGCCGGGCCGGGCTTCGCCTTTGACCTGCGCCTTCCGGTGGGCAGTGCCCACGATCCGCACGGCCTGGAAGGGGCTTCGGGCGTGCTGGAGGAGTGGCTGTTCAAGGGGGCGGCGGGCCGGGGTGCCCGCGCCCTGCAGGACGCCTTTGACGATCTGGGTGTGCGCCGGGGCGGCGGCGTGGGTCCGGAGGCGACGCGGATGGGTGTCTCTGGTCTGCGGGACGACCTGGGCGCTTCGCTGGCGCTGGTGGCCGACGTGCTGCTGCGCCCCGATCTGCCGGAAGCCGAGTTGCCGGTTTTGACCGATCTGGCGCGGCAGGATCTGGACGGCGTGCAGGACAGCCCGCCCGATCTGCTGGCGCTGGAGGCGCGGCGCGTGGCCTTCCCGCGTCCTGCCGGGTCGCCACTGGCTGGTTTCGCGCACCCGCCGAGCGGCACGCCCGAGGGGCTGGAGGCGCTGACG
This sequence comes from Deinococcus aerolatus, assembly GCF_014647055.1. Classification (NCBI taxonomy): domain Bacteria; kingdom Thermotogati; phylum Deinococcota; class Deinococci; order Deinococcales; family Deinococcaceae; genus Deinococcus; species Deinococcus aerolatus. The sequence goes on from NZ_BMOL01000011.1 coordinate 54,198, forward strand.
GCGGCCAATCTGCGGGCGCATCTGGACGCTTACGGGCAGCGGGGCGCGGTGCTGGGGCTGGTGGCCGACCTGGAGCCGCAGGCGGCGCTGAATCTGGTGGCGGGTGCACTGGGCAGCCTGCGCCCTGGCCGCCAGCCGCGCGCGGAGGCGGACTTTCAGGCCGGGCGGCGTGTTCATGTCACCGATGAGGACGCCGAACAGACCCACCTGAGTCTGACAGCCCCCGGCATCGCGCCGGGCGATCCGCGCTGGCTGGCGTGGCAGGTGGCGCTGACGGCGCTGTCCGGCGGCAGTGCCAGCCGCTTGTTTCACGCCGTGCGCGAGGAACGCGGGCTGGCCTACGCGGTCAGCGCCTCGCCCGTGTTGCTGGGCGGCCAGGGCTTTCTGACCGCCTACGCAGGCAGCACACCGGCCCGCGCTCCGGAAACGCTGGAGGTGATGCTGGCCGAACTGGCGCGACTGCCGCAGGGATTGACCGCTGACGAGTTCCGCCGCGCCCGCAGCGGCCTGCGGGCCAGCGTGGTCTTCGGCGCAGAATCCATGCGTGCGCGGGTGGGGGCGCTCACGCGGGACGTGGCCGTGTTCGGGCGCGTCCGCCCGCTGGCCGAACTGCGTGCGGGTCTGGACGCGCTGACCCTGGAGGGCGTGAACGGCTTTCTGGAAGGTTACGATCCCGTTTCGCAGCTGACCGTGGTGACGTTGGGGCCGGACCATGTCTAGGAAGAGTGAGAGCTCCAGGACGGTTGAGGGCCTGAGAGGGCCGGTGCGGCACGTTCTGCCGGGCGGGCTGACCCTGCTGCTGGAGGCCGATCCTGACGCGCAGACCGTCGCCGCCGGGTACTTTGTGAACACCGGGGCACGCGACGAGCGGCCCGCCGAGATGGGCGCCAGCCATTTTCTGGAACACCTGATGTTCAAGGGCTCCGAGCGCCTGTCGGCGGGCGTGCTGAACGAGCGCCTCGACGATCTGGGCGGCCAGTCCAACGCCTTTACCGGCGAGGAGGCCACCGTCTACCACGCCGCTTGCCTGCCGGAACAGACCGCTGAACTGCTGGACACCCTGACCGAGCTGATGCGCCCGGCGCTGCGCGCCCATGATCTGGAGGCCGAGCGCGGCGTGATTCTCGAGGAGATCGCCATGTACGCCGATCAGCCGGGCGTGCGCGTGATCGACGAGTTGCGGGCCGATTACTGGGGCACGCACCCGCTGGGGCATCTGGTGCTGGGCACGGCAGACACCGTGGGGGCCCTGACCCGCGAAGTGCTGGCTGAGGACCACCAGCGGCGCTACGGCGCGGACCGCGTGACGCTGGCGCTGACCGGCCACTTTGATCCGGAGGCGGTGCTGGCGTGGGCCGCCGCGCATCTGGCCGGGTGGCCTGCGGCCGCTGCGCCTGCCGCCGAGGAGCCGCCCCCCATTCCAGTCCACCCCGGCCACGTGCGCGTCATCACCGATCCCGAGTTGAACCGCGTGCAGGTGGCCGCCGAGGCCCCTGGCCTGAGCGTGACCCACCCGCTGCGCGAGGCCGCCGCCGTGCTCGCGGACCTGATCGGCGGTGAGAACGGCGCGCTGTACTGGGCGCTGCTGGACACCGGCCTGGCCGACAGCGCCGACCTGGCCCACCTGGAATACCGCGATGCCGGGGCCTTTGAGGGTGGCTTCTCCTGTGATCCAGAGCGGGCCCAGGAGGTGCTGGACACCTTCCGGGCCGTGTTGCGCGACGCCGGAGCACTGATCACCGAGGAAGCGGTGCGCCGCGCCGCCCGCAAGCTGGCCGTCTCCACGCTGCTGCGCGCCGAGACCCCACAGGGCCGCCTGTTCGCGCTGGGCATGGAGCACCTCGCCACCGGACGGGCCGAGACGACAGAGCAGCTGGTGGCCCACTACTCGGGCGTGACGGCCAGGGACGTGCGTGAGGTGCTGAGGCTGTGCCCGCTGGACCGCCTGACCGTGGTGGCGCTGGGGCCGCTCAAGGCGCTGCAGTAAGAAGCGCTGGAGTCAGAAATGCTGCTCCGGCCTGCGGACCGGCTATTCCTTCAGCTCCTTCAGAATCTCCGCCGTGTGCTGCCCCAGCGTGGGCGGGGCGCGGCGGACGGGCAGCGGCTGGCCCCCGATTTCCCACGGCGGCGAGGTCACGGTGGTGTGGCCCAGCGACGCGTGTTCCACCCGGACCGCCACGCCCCGCGCCCGCACATGCGGGTCGTCGAAGACCTCGGCCATGTTGTTGACCGGGCCGCACGGCACGCCCGCCCGCTCCAGCCGGGCCATGATCTCCTGACGGGTGTAGCGGGCCAGCCCAGCCAGCATCAGCGTGTCCAGTTCGGCGCGGTTGTTCACGCGGCCCTCGTTGGTGGCAAAGCGCGGGTCCGCGCCCAGTTCATCCAGCTCCAGCGCCACGCAGAAGCGCCGCCACAGCGCGTCGTTGCCCACGGCGATGTTCACGAAGCCGTCGCCGCAGGCCACCGTGCCGTACGGCACGATGCTGCGGTGGTCATTGCCGACCGGGACGGGAATCTCCCCGGTGGCCAGGTAGCGCCCCACCTGCGATGACCCCAGCGCGATCACACTTTCCAGCAGGTTCACGTCCACCCGCTCGCCCTGTCCGCTGCGCTCCCTCTGAAACAGCGCGGCCAGAATCGCCTGGGTGATCAGCGATCCGGCGAACACGTCGGCCACGGCCACGCCCACCCGCAGCGGCGGCCCACCGACGTCGCCGTTGTAGCTCATCATGCCGCCCATACCCTGCGCGATCACGTCGTAGCCGGCGCGGTCCCGGTACGGCCCCGACAGGCCGAAGCCGGATATGCTGGCGTAGACCAGCCGCGGATGAGCGGCATGCAGGGCGTCCCAGCCCAGGCCCAGGCGGTCCAGCGTGCCGGGGCGGAAGTTCTCCACCAGCACGTCGCTGGTGGCGATCAGTTCGCGGGCGGCGGCCATCCCTTCCGGCGTCTTGAGATCCAGCTCCACGCTGCGCTTGTTGCGGTTGACGCTCAGGAAGTAACTGGACTCACGGCCCTCCGGCGACTCCTGAAACGGCGGCCCCCAGGCGCGCGTGTCGTCGCCGCCGGGCGGCTCGATCTTGATCACGTCCGCGCCCAGATCGCCCAGCAGCATGGTGCAGAACGGCCCGGTCAGCACGCGGGTAAAGTCGGCCACCCGGATGCCGGACAGCGGGAGGCCGGAAGCGGCAGCGACAGACTCGGTCATGGGTGGGGGGCAGAACAGGGCATGGCGGGACAACCTCCAGGAAGAACGGGGTGGGCGTGCAAAGGATTCCGCCGGAGTGTAGCCCAGTGCCCGCCCCCTGACTGCTGCGGGCCTGGTGGTGTCGGCTGCGGTCACCCCGTAGAATCCCGGTAACACACCCCACTGGAGGTCCGCGTGAAGGACACGGTTCATCTTGGCAAACGGCGCAGGATCATTGACGGCCTGGAAAAGGTCAGCGGCAAGGCCCGCTTCACGGCGGACGTGGCCCTGGCCGGCATGCTGCACGCCCGCCCCGTCCTCTCGCCCTATCCTCATGCCCGCATCCGGGCCATCGACACCGCCGCCGCCCTGGCCCAGCCTGGGGTGACTGCCGTGCTGACCGGGTCTGACCTGAACGGCGGGCGCACCGCCCACTCGCGGCCCAGCATGTTGCTGGCGCAAGGCGAGGTCCGCTTTGCCGGTCAGCCGGTCGCGGTGGTGGTGGCCGCCACCGAGGCCCAGGCCGCCGACGCCGCCGCCCTGCTCGACATCGACTACGAGGTGCTGGACAGCGTGGACGACGCGGCCCAGGCCATGACCGACGAGCGGCTGGTGTGGCCCCAGGGGGTGCCGCAGGCCGACAGCAGTCTGGCCAGCCTGCACGGCGGTGAGGCGAGCGTGCAGGGCGACGAGACGAGATCGAACGTCGACGAGCGCCGGGTCTTCGCGCGTGGCGACGCCGGGGCCGCGCTGGCCGCCGCACACGTCGTGATCGAGCATACCTACACCAACGCGCGGGTTCATCAGGCCTACTTGGAGCCGCACGCGGTGGTCGCCGAGCCGGGCCGGCGCCCCGGACAGGTCACGGTCTACACCAGCACCCAGGGCCAGTACGCGGTGCGCGGTGAGGTGGCCGGCGCTCTGGGCCTGCGCGAGGGCGATGTGCGCATCGAGCCCATGACCGTGGGCGGCGGCTTTGGCGCGAAGTACGGCATTGTCGACGCCCTGGTGGCGGCGGTGGCGCTGCACGTGGACCGTCCGGTGCGGCTGGTTCTCTCGCGCAGTGAGGACATGCTGACCACCATGCCGGCCCCCAGCACCTCCATCCGCGTGCGCCTGGGGGCCGATGAAAGCGGTCAGATCGTCGGCCTCGACGTGCAGGCCGTGATCGAGAACGGCGTCTTCCGCTTCGGGCACGCGGGGATCCTGGCCACCGTGATGGGGGGGATGTACCGCTGCGACAACGTGCATATCGAGACGCTGGAAGTCCTGACCCACCGCGCCCCGGTCGGGGCGTACCGCGCGCCCGGCGTCCCGCAGGCCCTGTTCGCCCTGGAATCGAGCGTGGATGAGCTGGCCCGCGCCCTCGGCCACGATCCGCTGGAGTTGCGCCTGCAGAATGCTGTGGAAGGCGGCGACTCCACCGGCACGGGGCGTCCCTGGCCCGACATCGGCCTGAAGGCCTGTCTGGAACGCGCCCGCGAGCATCCGCTGTGGCGCTCGCGCGGCACGCGGCCCCACGAGGGGGTGGGACTGGCGGTGGGCGGCTGGCCGGGGGGCTTCTCGCCGGCCGGGGCAGTGTGCCGCGTGGACACCGACGGCACCGTGCGGCTGCATGTCGGCAGCGTGGACATCAGCGGGGTCCACAGCTCGATGGTTCTGATCGTCGCCGAGACCCTGGGGATTGACCCTGAAACTGTCGAGATCGTTCAGGGGACCACCGACAGCGGCCCGTACGCCCCGGCCTCGGGCGGCTCGCAGGTCACCATCAGCCTGTCGGGCGCGGTGCTGGGGGCCAGCCAGCAGGTCCGCGAGCAGTTGCTGGACCTCGCGGCCTCGCATTTCGAGGCGCACCGCGACGACATCGAGCTGGCTGAGGGGCAGGCCCGTGTGCGCGGCGTGGCCGGACAGGGCGTGACGCTGGGGCAGCTCGCGCAGCGGGGACAGCGGCTGGCCGGTGGTCCCGGCCCTGTGGTCGCCGAGGGCCGCGCGGCCCTTAAGGGTGGCGCTCCCGGCTTTACCGCCCAGCTGATGCGGGTGCGGGTGGACCCCGACACCGGCCACGTCACGCCGCTGGAGGCCGTGTGTATTCAGGACGTCGGCTACGCCCTCAACCCATTGCTGGTCGAGGGCCAGATGCACGGCGGCGCGGCGCAGGGCCTGAGCATGGGCCTGTACGAGGGCCAGCACTTCGAGAGCGGCACGCTGGCCAATCCGAATTTCCTGGAGTACGTCTTTCCCACCGCCAGCGACGTGCCGCCCATCGACGCGGTGATCGTCGAACGGCCCTCCGAGAACGGTCCCTTCGGGGCCCGCATCGTGGGCGAGCCGCCCATCACGGCGGGGGCCGCCGCCATCGCCAACGCCATCCGGGACGCGGCGGGCGTGCGCGTCACGGCGCTGCCTGCCACGGCTGAGCAGGTCTGGCGGCTGATGCAGGAGCAGGAGCGCGCCTGAGCGGGCACTGGCCCCTGTTCGCGTTGCGGCTCGGGACGCCGCGCCTGGAACTGCGCCCGCCGGATGACGGGGAACTCGCCGCCCTCGCGGACGTGGCTGCAGGTGGCTTGCACCGTCCCGGCGAGCGTCCGTTTCTGACGCCCTGGACCCACCTGCCGCCCCGGGAACGCGCCCTGTTCGTCATGCAGCAACACTGGCTGTCGCGCGGGCAGTGGCGGCCAGAGGCCTGGAGTCTGGGGCTGGGCGTGTTTCACGCTGGTCAGCCCATCGGCATGGTGTCGCTGCGGGGCCACGACTTTCCCATCCTGCGCGAGGTCAGAAGTAGTTCCTGGCTGGGCCTGGAGTTTCACGGCCAGGGCTTTGGCACCGAGGCCCGCGCGGCGCTGCTGCATCTGGCGTTTGCCGAACTGGGCGCGGTGGCCGCCCTCAGCGAGGTCTTTCAGGACAACGCCGCTTCCCAGGGCGTGTCGCGCAGGCTGGGCTACCGGCCAGACGGCCTCTCGCGCGACGTACTGGACGGCCAGCCGGTTGTCTCGGATCGCCTGCGCCTCACGCGGGAGGACTGGGAATGCAACCGGTCCACACCCGTCACAATCACGGGACTGGAACCATGCCGACAGTTCTTCTTCCCCACTTCCGGGTAAGCCACAAAAAACCGCCCCCACTTGGAGGGCGGCTTGGCATGACACCAGGATTCAGCCGGCGGCGGAGCCGCGATTCCCGGCCTGCATGTTCTCGCGTTCGCGCTCGGCGTCGGCTTCCAGCTTGGCCTTGATCTTCTTGAGGGTGAAGCTGGCCTCGCGTTCGCGCTGGTCCAGCACGCTGCGGATAAAGCGGATGTCGTCCTGAATGCCGGGAATCAGGACCTGCTCCAGCGCGTTCACGCGGCGCGAGGTCTTCTTGATCTCCTCGCCAATCCGGCGCAGCTTGGTCTCGGTGGCGGCCACCTTGACGATGCCGTCCATCACGCCGCCGAAATCGGTGGCGGCCTGGATGGTGCGGGCGCCCACGTTGATCGGGCTGAATGCCGTGGTCGTGTCGCGCTCGGGCAGCTCAATGCGCGGCACTTTCACGCCGTACAGGTTGTCAATCTGCATGTTGATGGAGTAGTCGCCGCTGCCGGCCAGGCTCAGGCTCTCGACGGCTTCCGGGGTGTCCCAGGCTTTCGCGCCGAACAGGCTGGTGTACGCGCCCTTGCTGACGCCGGAAAGTTCCTCGCGGGCGGCCAGCGCGTCCTTGACCAGCGCGAAGAACTCGCCGATCAGGGCGTCGCGCTTGCGCTTCAGGAGGTCCGCGCCGCTCTGCGCGGTCTTGAGGCTGGCCTTGCTGGCCAGCATCGCGCTGCGGGTGGGGCTGATCTGTCCTGCCATGTGTGTTCACCTCCTCTGTCGGTGAAGGGCTCACCGTCTACAGGTCACACCGTCTCGCCGCGCTGGGCCGCTTGACGGTGTGACCGTTAGACGGTGGGGCCGGTTTACATGCTCATGTTGCGGCCGCCGCGCCACATCTCGTCCATCTTCTCGCCGTAGAACTTGTCGATCGAGTCCTTGCTCAGGCGGGTCAGCTGGCTCTGCGGCAGCTTGGACAGGATGCCCCAGGCCACGGTCAGGCTGTCGTCGATGCTGCGGTCCTGGTCGCCCTGGCCGATGAAGTACTGCTCGAAATCGTCGGCGAAGCGCAGGTACAGCTTGTCGGTGTCGGTCAGCGCGTCTTCACCAGTGATGGCAACCAGCTTACGCAGGTCCAGCCCGTTGGCGTAGGCCGCAAACAGCTGATCAGACACGTTCTTGTGGTCGGCGCGGGTCTTGCCCTTGCCGATGCCGTTGCCCTGCAGGCGGCTCAGGCTGGGCAGCGGGTTGATCGGCGGGAACACGCCCTTGGCGTTCAGGGTGCGGTCCACCACGATCTGGCCTTCGGTGATGTAGCCGGTCAGGTCGGGAATGGGGTGGGTAATATCGTCGTCGGGCATGGACAGAATCGGAATCTGCGTGACCGAGCCGGGCTTGCCCTGCACCACGCCGGCGCGTTCGTACAGCGACGCAAGATCGGTGTACATGTAGCCGGGGAACCCACGGCGTCCGGGGATTTCCTCGCGCGCCCCGCCGATTTCACGCAGCGCCTCGCAGTAGTTGGTCAAATCCGTCAGGATCACCAGCACATGGTAGCCGTGCTCGAAGGCCAGGTACTCGGCGGTGGTGAGCGCCATGCGCGGGGTCAGCAGACGTTCCACGGCCGGATCGTCGGCGCGGTTCAGGAACAGCACGCTGCGGGCCAGCGCCCCGGTGCGCTCGAACTCCTGGGTGAAGAAGGATACCTCGCGCTGGGTCAGACCCATTGCCGCGAAGACCACTGCGAAGTCGCCCTCGTGGCCCGGCACCTTCGCCTGACGCGCGATCTGGGCGGCCAGCTCGTTGTGCGGCAAGCCGCTGCCCGAGAAGATCGGCAGCTTCTGTCCACGGATCAGGCTGGTGTTCACGTCGATGGTGGAGATCCCGGTCTGGATGAATTCCTCGGGCTTGGCGCGGGCGGTGGGGTTCATCGCCTGCCCGTTGATCGAGAGGCGCTTCTCGGCCACCACGGCGGGCAGCCCGTCGATGGGGCGGCCCAGGCCGTCGAAACGGCGGCCGATCATTTCCTTGCTGACGCCCAGGCGGGCCACGTCTTCCACCAGGCTCACCGAGGCGGTGGCCAGGTCCAGGCCGCGCGTTTCCTCGAACACCTGAATCACGGCATTCTGGTCGGTCACGCTAATGACCTGACCGCCGCGCAGCTTGCCGGTACCGTCCTTGATGTTGACGATGGCGCCGTAGGCCAGGTCCGAGGCGGCATTCACGAACAGCAGCGGCCCGGAGATGTAGGCGACGTCGTTGTATTCCTTCTGGAGAAGGGTCATGCGGTTACTCCCTTGAAGGTCTGGTCGAGTTCGTCCATGACGCCCTCGCCGTAGCTCATGAATTCATCCTCGGCGACGTAGCGGGCGCGGGCCAGCTTCTCGATCACCGGGTTCTGGATGATGTCGTCGATGGTGGCGCCGTTCTTGAGGGCCGAGTCGGCTTCCTCGTAGAACTTCAGGAACATCTTCATCAGGCCGTAGTTCTTGGGCATCGAGGACGAGGCGTCCACGGCATCGAACCCGTTCTGCTGCAAGAAGTCCTGACGCAGCATGCGCCCGGCCTCGATGATCAGCCGCTCGTTGTCCTGCAGGGCGTCGGGACCGACGAGCTGCACCACTTCCTGAAGCGCGGCCTCTTCCTGCAAGATGTTCTGGATGCGCTGGCGCAGTTCAGGAAAGTCCTGTCCGACGTTCTGGCGGTACCAGCCGTCCAGAATCGGCGTGAACAGGCTGTACGAGCCGTTCCAGTTGATCGCCGGGAAGTGACGGCGGCGGGCCAGACCCGCGTCCAGACGCCAGAACGCGCCGGTGATGCGCAGCGTGGCCTGGGTGACGGGTTCGGACATGTCGCCGCCGGCAGGAGAGACGGCCCCGATCACGCTGACCGCGCCGTCCTCGCCGCCCAGGGTCTTGACGGCCCCGGCACGCTCGTAGAACGCCGCCAGCTTCGCGCCCAGGTAGGGCGGGTAGCCTTCTTCTGCGGGCATTTCTTCCAGTCGGGAGCTGATCTCGCGCAGCGCCTCGGCCCAACGGCTGGTGCTGTCGGCCATCAGCGACACGCTGTAGCCCTGGTCGCGGAAGTACTCGGCCAGGGTGATGCCGGTGTACACCGACGCCTCACGCGCCGCCACCGGCATGTTGGAGGTGTTGGCGATCAGGATGGTGCGCTGCATCAGGGGGTTGCCGGTCTTGGGGTCTTCCAGTTCGGGGAATTCCACCAGCACGTCGGTCATCTCGTTGCCGCGCTCGCCGCAGCCCACGTACACCACGATGTCGGCGTTGCCGTACTTGGCCACCGACTGCTGGGTCACGGTCTTGCCCGATCCGAAGGGGCCGGGAATCGCCGCCGCGCCGCCCATCACCAGCGGGAACAGCACGTCCAGAATGCGCATCCCAGTCAGGAAGGGCAGGCTGGGATCGAGCTTCTTGGCGACAGGACGCGGGGCGCGCACGGGCCAGTAGTGGGCCAGACGCAGTTCAGTGCCGTCTTCCAGCGTGGCGATGGTGTCATCGATGGTGTACTCGCCGGCAGCCACGATGTTCCTGATCCGGCCGCTCTTGTCGGGCGGGGTCAGGATCTTGTGGGTAAAGGCGAACTCCGGCACGGTGCCCAGGATCGAGCTGCCGATCACTTCATCGCCCGCCTGAACGCTGGGGGTAAAGCTCCACTTGCGGGTGCGGTCCAGGCTGGAGACCTCGATGCCGCGCGCGATAAAGTCGCCCGACAGCTCGCGGATCTTGTCCAGCGGGCGCTGGATGCCGTCGTAGATGCCGTTGAGCATCCCTGGCCCCAGTTCCACCGACAGCGGCAGGTTAGTGGTTTCCACCGGCTCGCCCACGGTCAGACCGGAGGTATCCTCGTACACCTGCACGAAGGCGGTGTTGCCGTCCAGGCGGATGATCTCGCCCACCAGCCGTTCCGTGCCCACTCGCACGATGTCGTACATCTTCGCGCCGTACATGCCGTCCGCGATCACCGCAGGTCCGGCGATGCTCTGCACGACGCCACTCTTGTTCTGGGTCATAAAGCTCCTTGAGAGAGGTCTAAAAAGTCGAGAGGTCAAACAGTCTAGAAGCGGAACAGGGCGGCATTTGTGCTTTGTGCCGTCTGGCCGTTAGACGGTTTGACCCCAGAGACTGGTTACAGCTTGATATCGAAGCCGATGGTTTCTCGCACCAGCTTGCCCATGTACGCCTTGGCGTCCACGGTGTCGGGCGAGAAGGCGTCTTTCAGGCTGGGAATGGGCAGCAGGATCGGCAGATCACGGCCCCGCATGACGCGGGCGGTGGAGGCCAGCGGATCGGCGATCAAACCGGTGTCCACCGCCACCAGGCCGTAGTTGCCCTCAGTGATCAGCTTTTCCAGCGCTGCCTGGGCGGTTTCTGGCGTCGCCTCGGTTACGAAGACCCCGGCCAGACGGTACCCGGTGGCCGTTTCAGCGTCGCTCAGGACGGCCACCTGACGGGTGTTGCCCGCTTTGAGACCCGAGGAACCGGTCATGCCTGAACCTCCTTGCGAATCTGCTCGTTGCTCAGGTCATAGAACTTGCCGCGTGCGATCAGACGCAGTTTGGCAATCTCGATTTCCTTGCGGCGCAGGAAATCCAGGATGATGCCCACGCCCTCGGGGTCCCCGGCAGCGCTGTTGCGGGCGGCGCGGTCGAGCGTGTTGCGCGCGGCCACCTCCGCCTCTTCCAGCGTGGGGGCTTCGAGAATGGCGGCGATCTCGCTGACGCCGCCCGCGTCCCCGCCCGCCAGACGTCCGTAGCCGGCGGCGTCCAGGCTGCCTCCGGCGACAAACAGGCTGGGGTCGGGGGTCTGGCCGCGCTGCGTGCGCGCGATCAGGGCGTTGGTCACGTCGATCTCGCGGGTCAGGTAGCGGCGCAGGCTGGTGTTGCGGGCCACACCCAGGGCGTAACGGTAATAGCCCTGGTCCAGCGTGACTTCCATGTCCAGCAGGCGTCCGCTGGCCGCGTAGGCGGCGGCCCCGTCGCGCATGGCCTTGGCCAGCGGGTGTCCGCTGACCGCGATGGCGGCGGCGGCGCTGGGCAGATCGGCGCTGGCCGCAGCGGTCTGCAGGGCCGCAGGCTTGATGGTGCCGCCCTCGATCAGCCCACTGCGGATGGCCTCGACGCCCCGGCCCCCGGCAATGCCGCGTGCCACGGTCTTGAGGTTGACCAGGTCCCACTTCATCAGCAGGGTCTGGATCTCACGCTTGGCGTCGCCGTCCGCGAAGCCCAGCACCCGCTGGGAGGTGTCGAAGAAGTTGCGGCTCAGGGCGCGGTCCAGCTCACCCAGGCCCGCCCCCTCGCCGGTGGTTTCGCGCAGGTTGGGGGCCAGGTCGGTCTCGGTCAGCACCCGCAGAAATTCGGCGTAACTGCCCGACGCGAGCGCCGAGTCCAGGGCGCGCCCGTCCAGCAGCTTGGTGCGCATGACGCGCACGCGCGTATTGATGTACGAGTAATCGTCGGGCATAGCTCTCCCTACTCGGCCAGCAGCCGGGTGATCTGCGGCGCAAGTTCCTCGCGCACGCGGCCCAGACGGCCCACCAGCGTGTTCTGAATGCTGGTCTTGCCGTCCGGCCCGATCAACCGCACGCCGGTCTGCACGCTGTCGTTGACGCGCACTTCCACCGTGCTGGCCTCGCCGCCCAGGAAATCCAGGGCGCGGCGGGCGGCGTCCTGCTCGTCCGTGTGGGTTTCCACCGCCACGGCGCCCGGCAGGGCCTGCAGGCCCTCGCTGATCAGCTTCATCATGATCTGCGGGTACTCGGGCGCGGTGACCGAACTGCGGATGTACTGCTCGGCGGTCTGAAAGGCCTGCGCCTGCAGGGTGTCGGTGGCCGTCAGGCGCTGGGCGTTGCTGTCCAGGTCAGCGGCGCTTCGCGCGCGCACCAGGCCCGACTGCCGGGCAACGTCCAGCGCGCGGGCGCGGCCCGAGACCAGGGCCTCGGCGCGTTCTCTGGCCCCGGCGACGATGGCGTCGGCACGTTCCCTGGCCTCGGCGCGGATGCGCTCGATTTCAGTCTGGGCCTCGTTTTCCAGCAGCTTGTCGAGCGCCATATCAGTTCAGGATGAACAGCGCGAGGAAGCCGAAGATAACCAGCGTTTCGGGAATCAGGAAGTACAGCAGCAGGCTGCCGGCCTTGCTGGAGTCCTCGGCGACGGCGCCGACCAGCGAGGAACCGATGCGCGCCTGCGCGATGCCGGTGCCGACGGCACCCAGACCCAGGGCCAGACCGGCGCCCAGGGCGCGCAGACCACGGTACATCTCGTCGTTGTTGGCGGCGACCGTTTCGGTCTGTGCCAGACCGCTGGTGGCGAGGGCGAGAACGAGGGAGGCGAGGACGATCTTGTTGTATTTGGTCATATCAAAGCTCCTGGAGGTTATTTGACCTGCCCGCTGCCGGCGGCATTCGGGCTAAGGCGGCGAAGAGGATTGTAGGCGGGGCTGGTGTCGGTGTTGAAGCCGGTGGGGTTCAGGAACTCCACCATCTGAAGACGGATGGGCTGCACGATGTGGCCGATCAGGGTCAGCGCCAGCACGAAGAAGTGCAGCGCCGCGCCCACGATCAGGCCCACCAGGATGCCCAGCACGCCGATGTTCTCGTACAGGCTCCAGCCCAGGTCGGTGGACAGCCGGGCCAAAATGGCGCTGACCAGACCCACGGCAAAGATACGGGCGTAGCTGACCACCGCGCCGCCCTGCGACAGCAGTTCGATGGGCAGCAGCGGGTACTGCTTGATGACACGGATCCAGCCGATCAGGAACAGCGCGAAGCCGATGTACATCACGATGATCAGCGGGTTGGCAAAGTTGGTGAACTGGCCGAAGTCCTTGCCCGCCTGCGTGGCGAAGGCCAGCATGATCAGGGCCAGCACGCCGCCGAACAGCGCAATGCCTTCCCAGGTATGGACGGGATCACGGTGCTTGACGCCCTGCTGGATGCGGATGCCCCAGCCCCACAGCACCTGAAGGATGCCGAAGAGCAGCGCGAAGACGAGCGCAACGTTGCTGAAGTAGCTGGTCTCCAGGCGCGGGAACAGGATCGGGATCAGGCCGTAGTGCTTGACGCCCTCTTCTTCCAGGTAGCGCACGCCGGTCCAGCCCCACAGGTTGTTGAGCAGATCGGGGTTGATGTAGAAGAAGTGCAGGTGCTCCAGCAGCGTGCCGAAGAACTCGCCGGTCAGGAAGCCCCACAGGATGGTCCACGCGGCCATCACGTTGACGACGAAGCCCAGGTTGCTGAGGGTGGCGGGCGGCACAAAGGCACCGAAGAAGCTCAGGTCCCAGCCCTCGCCCCGGCGGGCCTTGCCCAGCAGCCACATGCCGAACCACAAGAACAGCAGTCCGTACCCGATGTCGGCGATGATGATGCCGAAAAACAGCGGGAAGAAGAAGGCAATCACGCTGGTGGGATCGAAGGTGCCGTACCTGGGCAGGCTGAGCAGCCCCATCACCACGCTGAAGCGGCTGGCGTAGCTGCTGTTCTTCAGCTCCACCGGCACCGTCTCGTCGTGCAGTTCGTCAACGGGATGCAGTTCGTAGCTGACCGCGTCGCCGAAGTTGCCCAGCGCCGAGGTCAGGGCCGGCACCCGGTCCACCGGCACGAAGCCCTGCATCACCAAGCTGTACTTGCCACGGGCGGACACGGCGCGGACGTCATGGACGGCCACCCGGTCTTTCAGGGCGTCACGTACCGCATACAGGGCCGGACCATGCTGCCGGGCCAGCGCGTCGCGCTCGGCGTGCAGCTGTTGCTGCCGCGCGTCCCCGTCATGCTTGATGCGCTCCATCTCGGCGGCGGCCTCGCCCAGCGGCATGCTGTCGAAGCGGCCCGGCAGGCGCAGTTCACCCAGCCGGGCCTTGCCCAGGGCCGCACGCGCCGCGTCGCGTTCGCGCCCCAGCGTGACGATCAGGCCCACCCGGTTCTGGCCCACGGTCTCGGTGGCCAGGGCATAGCGCTCAGGCAGGGCCTCGCGCAGCGCCGCGTCCAGCTCTGCAACGTCGTCGCTGGGCTGCAGCAGGAACGGCAGCAAGCTCAGGCGGCGGCTGCGGTCCAGCGGTCCGGCCATGCGGGCCAGGGCGCGCACCGCCTCGCCGTAGGCCCGCTCGGCGTCGGCGTCGGCCTGCAGTTCCTGGCGGCTGCGCGCCAGCAGGGAGACCGGGCCGGCCGCCGCCTCCACGACCTCAGCCCACTGACCGGGGTCCGGCAGTGGGGAGGGGGCGGGACGGTAGGTGCCCAGCTCGGCGATGGTGCTGTCGGCACGCGCCAGCAGCCGCTCGTCCTCGCGGCGGGACTGGGCGTCCCCCTCGGTCAGCGAGCCGGTACTGAGGGGACCACCCGTGATGGGTTTGAGATGCAGCACCCCGGCGTCTTGCAGGGCCGTGATGACGGCGTCGCTGCTGCGGCTGCGCGTCGCGATCACAACTTGCTGCATCGGGTTGATCACGGCAGCACCGCCCGCATGATGGTTTCGACCGCCTGACCCAGCTTGGCGCCGGCCTGCTCACGCGTGCCCTGGGCCTGCTCACGGGCCTGTGCCCCGGATTCTTCACGAATCCGGGCCACCTCGGCCGCAAGCTGCTCGTCGTGCTGGGCCTGCATGGCCGCGGCCTGTGCTTCGGCGTCCCGCATGATCCCGGCGGCCTGCGCCTCGGCAGCGGCGACGGTCTGCCGGGCTTCCTCGCGCGCCGCTTCGATCTGCGCGTCCAGCGCCGCTTCCCGCTGCGCCAGTTCACTTAAGACCTTACTTGAGACGTCCAAAACTTCACTCCTCCTTTTCCTGCGTTCCAGCAAAACCCAGCGTTCAGCCGCTTCAAAAGCCCCATCCTTTGGGGATGAGGTATCTGGGGTGAACTCCAAGAATTGCGGCGGCCCGACCCTCTTGTGATAGTTGCGTCAGACTCGCCCTGCATCGTAACACAGGCTTCACAGACGCCAACGGGGGCAAGCGTCCCTGGCGGGGGGACCATGGACCACTTCAGGGTGCGCGGTTGGCCACTCCAGGCACCCCTCGCCGCCGGAGCCGGACAACAGCCAGCCGCCGGAACAGGGCCGGGGCTGGCTGGGCATGGGGCTGGAAGGGTGGGGCTGAACGGAGGGAAATGGACGGATGGGGGGTGGGCGGCGGGTCAGTCCCCGCCCACGAACACCGGGGCGCCCAGGCCCGTCTCGCTGTCGGCGTAGCCCTGCTCGCTGTGGGCGCTGATGTCCATGCCGCCCACCTCCTGGCTGGCCGGAACCCGCAGCGGCATAACCACGCTGACCAGCTTCAGCAGGAGGAACGAACCCACGCCCGCCCACACCAGCGAGGCCACCACGCTGATCAGCTGGGTCAACAGCTGTTCGGGCACCGGCTTGCCCTGCCCGGTGGTCCAGGCCAGCGCCCCGGTCAGCAGCGCGCCCGCAATCCCGGCAACGCCGTGGCACGCGAACACGTCCAGCGAGTCGTCCGCGCCCAGCCGGTGCTTGAACTGCACGGCCCCGTAGCTGGCGGCGGCGCCCAGCATGCCCACGATCACGGCGGCCCAGGGGGTGACGAAGGCGCAGGCGGGGGTGATGGCGACCAGCCCCACCACCAGTCCGGTGGCGGCCCCCACGGCGGTGGGCTTGCCGGTCCGGCTGTTCTCGAAGCCCAGCCAGGTCAGCATGGCCGCGGCGGGGGCGACCAGCGTGTTGAGAAAGGCCAGTGCGGCGGTCTGGTTGGCGGCCAGGGCGCTGCCTGCGTTGAAACCCATCCAGCCGAACCACAGCAGCCCCGCACCCAGCAGCACCAGCGGCACGTTGTGCGGCATGTGGGCGTTGCGCGGAAAGCCGATGCGCGGCCCCAGCACAAAGGCGGCCACCAGGGCGCTGATTCCGGCGGCAATGTGAATCACCGTGCCGCCCGCAAAGTCCAGCGCGCCGTCCTTGAACAGCCAGCCGTCGGCGCTCCAGACCCAGTGGGCCAGCGGCGAGTAGATCAGCAGGGTCCACAGCGCCCCGAACAGGATGAAGGCCCCGAAGCGCATGCGCTCCACCACCGCGCCCGAGATCAGCGCCAGCGCGATGATGGCGAACATGGCCTGGAACGCCGCGAAGACGTAACTGGGAATGGTGCCGGTCAGCCCGTCGGCCAGGCCGGTCAGGCCGACGTTCGCCAGCGAGCCGATCAGGGCATTGCCGCCCTCCCCGAACGCGAGGCTATAGCCCGCCAGCATCCACAGCACGCCGACCAGCCCAATCGAGACCACGCTCATCATCATGGTGTTCAGCACGCTCTGGGCGCGGGTCAGGCCGCCGTAGAACAGGGCCAGTCCCGGCGTCATCAGCAGGACCAGCGCCGCCGAGGCCAGCATCCAGGCAGTGTCGCCGGTATTCAGTGTGGGGGCCGTGTCCTGCGCCAGTGCCGCGCCGCCCAGGCCTATGGTCAGGGGAAGAAGGGATTTGACGTTCATGGGGCGCACACTCCTCGGGAAGCTGGACTTCATGCGGGGGTCAACCGTGTCTCGGTGACGGGCGTCAGGGCGGCGTCGCCCTCCTCGCTGGTGCGGATGCGGATCACCCGTTCCAGCGGCTGCACAAAAATCTTGCCGTCGCCCACCTCTCCGGTGCGTGCGCCCCGGCAGATCGCCTCGATGGCCGCCTGCTCAAAGGGTTCGCTGACCGCGATGCGGATCTCCACCTTGTCGCGGAACTCGATCATCACGCGCCTTCCCCGGTAGTGCTCCACGATTTCCTGCTCGCCGCCGTGACCGCTGACCCTGGAGAGCGTGATGCCGCTGATGCCTGCCTGAAACAGCGCTTCCTTGACCTGCTGAACCCGTTCGGGCCTGATGACTGCCGTGACCAGTTTCATGGCGTCCCTCCCTGCGCGTGCAATTTGCAGCGTTTGCACCTCTGCATGCCCGAAGCCTAGGGCCAGGCTTGCGACTTGTCAAAGATAATCTGGATATTTGGCTAGATTTAGGTGAACACCCTGCGAATCCGAGTCGAGGTGCTGCCAGTCGTTCGGGCCGCATGGGACAATCGGCACGACTCTGGCCAACAGCCGGTGGCCTTTCCGAGAATGACGACACAAGAAGGAAAAGGAGAGGCCCGCTGACCCCTCCCCCCGGTCTGCCCTTTGGGCTGGGCCGCTACAGCGCCCGGCGTCGGCCCCGCAAGCGGCCCCACAGGCGGTAGCCGACGAACACCAAGACGGCCAGCAGCAGCACGGCCAGCACCGGCACGAACACGGCCAGCACGGCCATCAGCAGACTCGTTGCGTCCTCCAGGGTGCTGACCACCGGGTTGCCCAGCCCGCCCGTGGTGGCGGTGGCGACGGGGCGAACCGCCGTGCGGGTGGCATGCACCCCGCCCGCCACGATCACGCCCAGCGCGAGGCTTAGGGCCGGAGGCACATCGGCCACGCCGGTCTGCGCGGCAAACAGAACTGCGCCTGCCGCCGTGTTGACCACGCCCCCCAGCAGATGCAGCGCGGTGTCGATGCCGGGAATCTTGTCGCCCACGAAATCCAGCAGACCGATCACGCCGATGACCAGCAGCACCCAGGGATTGCCCAGCAGATTGAACGGCTCGTTGAGGTTCATGACCCCGGTCCGCGAAAGCAGGCCGACCAGCAGCAGCGGCACGTAGGCGTTCAGGCCCGCCGCGCCCGACAGGCCCAGCGAGGACAGGAGGCCGGACAGGAGTTCCATGGTGCATTGTGACCCGTCTGGCAGGCGGACGGTGCCGGTGATGCCGGGGCTGCCACAGCGGCATGGAGGAGAATGGCCCAGACGCTGCTGAGCTGGAGCCCCGAGACGCCCTGCTCCACTTGCCCTGTTTGTACATGGCTTCCCCCACCTTTCGTGGGGCTCTTGCCCTGCCCGCTTCACCTCGCGTATAGTCTTCTCTTGGTCAAGTGGGGCAGGGCGACCAACGGCACAGGCGCAGGATCAGAGCCTGGGCGGCCCGAACCCCAGACGTGAACCCGGCAGACGCTGGTGTGAGCGGACTACACAGGAGGGCCAACCATGCCCAAGATGAAGACACTCAAGAGCGCTGTGCGCCGGATCAAGATCACCGGCACCGGCAAAGTTATGGCGTTCAAGAGCGGCAAGCGCCACCAGAACACCGGCAAGAGCGGCGACGAGATTCGCGGCAAGGGCAAGGGCTTCGTGCTGGCCCAGAGCGAGTGGGCGCGCATGAAAAAAGCGCTGCCCTATAAGGGAGGCAAATAATGGCCCGCGTCAAGACCGGTATCGTCCGCCGCCGCCGTCACAAGAAGGTGCTGAAGCGCGCCAAGGGCTTCTGGGGCTCGCGCAGCAGGCAGTACCGCAACGCCTTCCAGACGCTGCTGAACGCTGCCACCTACGAGTACCGCGATCGCCGCAACAAGAAGCGCGACTTCCGCCGCCTGTGGATCCAGCGCATCAACGCCGGCGCACGTCTGCACGGCATGAACTACTCCACCTTCATCGGTGGCCTGCGTCTGGCCGGCATCGACCTGAACCGCAAGGTGCTGTCCGACATCGCCGCCCGTGAACCCGAAGCCTTCAAGGCGCTGGTGGACGCGGCCCAGGGCGCGCACAACAACAAAGCCGCCTGAACTCCGTGCTGTAAATAGCGTGCTGTAAATAGGTCGCAAAGAGACCGCCTCCTGACCGGGGGCGGTTTTTTGTGGTCCAGGCCAGGCGCCAGAACAGCAAAAGGCGGCCGGAAGGGGGTGCCTTCCGCCGCCCCCTTATCCCGACTTACGGTTCGAAGGTGTCCTGGAAGGCGTAGCGGTCCCCGCGCACCCAGTAGTTGACGTAGCTCGCGCGCCGGGTGCCGCTGTAGGTGGTGCGGCGCAGCAGGAAGGCGGCGGTGCCCAGCGGCACGCGCAGCAGGTCCGCCTCCTCCTGACGCAGGTTGACGGCCTCCAGGTTCTGCTCGACCCGGGCCATCGGAACGCCCATGCTGACCATGGTCTCGTGGATGCTCTCGGCGCTGAGGTTCTGGTCCAGCAGTCCCGGCGCCAGCGCGGCATTGACGTAGCGTTTCTCGATCACCAGCGCCTCGTCCCCGGCGTTGCGCAGGCGGTGGACGAAGATCACCGGATCGCCCGCCTGAATCTGCAGCACGATGGCGATTTCAGGCGTGGCCTCGATCTGCATGGCCCGCAGGACGGTGGTGCGGTGGTCCGGGTGACGCGCCCATTCCTTGAAGGGCCGGACGCGGAAAGTGCCCTGCCGGAAGCGTTTGCCGGTGGGAAAGGTGCCTGCGCCCTGCACGCGGTACACGTAGCCCTCGCGCTCCAGCTCGTCAATGGCGCGCCGGGCGGTCATGCGCGAGACTTCAAATTCACGGGCCAGTTGAGGTTCGCTGGGAAGAGGCAGCCCCTCGACGTAGTGGCCGCCCAGCAGCCGGTCCTTCAAGGTTGATTTGATCAGCGGGTACTTCGCCATGCATCCCTCCCAGGCACTCCAGGCGTGCCGTTCCAGGCACGCGCCAGAGCTTGAGCCTATCTTATGGTTAGTGTCCGGGGTACACAAGGTTGTCTGGACAGTCGACCGTCCGGGAGGGACACCCGAAAGAGGTCAAGGCCTCCAGTTCGGATGGTAAATAGCTGGGAATAAACGATGTGCGGCACGGCACAAAATCAGCGGAACCGCGTGGTAGAGGGAAAGACGGGCCTCTAGAGGCAAACCGGCCCGAGCGCTGCGCAACGCCGCGGGTAACACCCGTGCTTCGGCCCGCCAACGCTAACCGCCGATGTGCGACATCTCGACTTTCTGCTCTTTCCTCTGCGCCCGCGTGACCTCGCCGCGTTCCTCGCTGTAGCGGTCCTGCCGCGCACGCCACACGTCCGCGATCAGGCGGTGCATGGCCGTGTCGTCGGCCCCGGCCCGCAGGGGCGCCCGCAGGTCCGTGCCGCTGCCGGCAAACAGGCAGCTGTACAGCACGCCCACCGCCGAGACGCGCGCCCGCGAGCAGTCGCCGCAGAACGGCGCACTCACTGAGGAAATCAGCCCGATTTCGTGGCCGTCCGCGCCGACGTGGCGGGCGGCCACCTCGCCCGCGTAGTTGGGGCTGACCGGCCTGAACTCCGCACCGGTGCCGTCGGCGCTCAGGCGGGCCAGCACCTCACGCGACGGCACCACGCTGTCCAGATTCCAGCCGTTGTGGTTGCCCACATCCATGAACTCGATAAAGCGCAGCACCGCCCGGCCACGCAGCGCCAGCCACAGGTTCCGCAGCCCGTCCTCGTTGACGCCGCGCTGCACCACCGTGTTGATCTTGACGCCCAGGCCTGCCGTCAGCGCGGCCTCGATACCGTCCAGCACCTTTTGCGGGTGGGTGCCCAGGCCGTTCATGCGCCCGAAGACCTCGGGATCGAGGCTGTCGATGCTGACCGTCACGCGGTTCAGGCCCGCTGCCTGCAGGTCCGCCGCCAGACGCGGCAGCAGCAGTCCGTTGGTGGTCAGGGCGATGTCCTGCACGCCGTCAATGCGGGCCAGCCGCGAGATCAGCTCCGGTAGGTCGCGGCGCAGCGTGGGTTCGCCGCCAGTGATGCGCAGCTTCTGTACGCCCAGACCGACAAAAGTGCGGGCCAGCCGTTCGATTTCCTCGAAGCTCAGCAGTTCGGTGCGGGGCAGGAAGGCGTAACTGGGGCCGAAGATGTCGGCGGGCATGCAGTAGGTACAGCGCAGGTTGCAGCGGTCAGTCACGCTGATCCGCAGGTCTCGCAGGGGCCGTCCCAACTGGTCAAGCAACATCGCCTTTCAACATACGCCGTGCGGGGCGCGGCAAAGGCAGGGTAGGGCCCAAATGCCATCCCAGGGCCCACGCCGCCGCGCCGCATCAGTCCACCTTCGCCCGCCGGCGTCCCGGCTAGAATGCACGGACCATGGACATGAAGAAACTGATGAAGCAGATGCAGCAGGCCCAGAGCGCCGCCGCCAGGATTCAGGAAGACCTGGCCGCCAAATCGGTGGAGGGCAGCGCCAGCGGTCTGGTCACGGTCACCATGAACGGCCACGGCAAGGTCACGGCCCTCAAGATCAAGCCCGAGGCGGTGGACCCGGACGACGTGGAGGCCCTGGAGGACCTGATTCTGGTGGCCATTCAGGACGCCAGCGCCCAGGCCGACGCCCTGCAGCAGGACGCCACTCGCGGGCTGGGAATTCCCGGATTTTGAGCCGGGTTGTGGGCGGTGGGCCGTGGGGTGTGGCGCCGGGGACTGACGGTGGTCACCGGTGAAATACCCGCCCTCCCTGGTTGCCCTGATCCGCGAGCTGTCGCGCCTGCCGGGCATTGGCCCCAAGAGCGCGCAGCGGCTGGCCTTCTACCTGTTCGAGCAGCCGCGCGAGGACATCGAGCGGCTGGCCGGATCGCTGCTGTCGGCCAAGCGTGATCTGCACAGTTGCCCGGTCTGTTTCAACATCACCGACGCCGAGGTCTGCGACGTGTGCAGCGATCCGGCGCGCGATCAGGCCATCATCTGCGTGGTGGAGGAGCCCGGCGACGTGATCGCCATTGAGCGCAGCGGCGAGTACCGGGGGCTGTATCACGTGCTGCACGGCGTCCTGAGCCCCATGAACGGTGTCGGCCCTGAGCAGCTGCACATCAAGCCGCTGCTGCCGCGTGTCACCGACGGGCAGGAGGTCATCCTGGCGACGGGCACCACCGTGGAGGGCGACGCCACGGCGCTGTACCTTCAGCGGCTGCTGGAGCCGCTGGGCGCGACGGTCAGCCGCATCGCCTACGGCCTGCCGGTGGGCGGCGCGCTGGAATACGCCGACGAGGTGACGCTGGGGCGCGCCATGACCGGACGCCAGCGGGTCAGCAAGCCCCGCCCGCCGGGCTGAGCGGGAAAGCCCCGCCTGCCTGCGCGGAGGTCCGCCATCTGGCCCATCAGTTCCCCTGGCCGGGAGCTGATTTTTTGTTTGCCCTCCGCAGGTCCCCTCCCTTTGGATGACCCACCCCTTGCCCGAATCGGATAGCCTGTCGTCTTAGATGGAATCCCTGATTGACGCAATCCTGTCCGCCTCCTACCTGGGGATCTTCTTTATTGTCTTCGCGGAAACCGGTTTGCTGGTGGGCTTTTTCCTGCCGGGTGACAGCCTGCTGATCGCGGCGGGGCTGCTGGCGGCGGGCGGCAAGCTGAATCTGGGGGGCATCATGGCGGCGGTGGTGGTGGGCGCCATTCTGGGCAACACCGCCGGCTATTTCATCGGCCAGCGCTTCGGCCCCGCCGTGTTCCGGAACCAGGACTCGCGCTTTTTCAAGCCTGAATACGTGGTGGAGGCCGAGAAGTTCTTCCTGAAATACGGGGCGCTGGCCGTCATTCTGGCCCGGTTCGTGCCCATCGTGCGGACGCTGGTGCCGACGCTGGCCGGCGTGAGCCGCATGCCCTTTGGGCTGTACACGCTGTACAACGTGATCGGCGCGCTGCTGTGGGGCGTGGGCCTGACTGCCCTGGCGTATTACCTGGGTCAGCTGATCCCCGATCTGGACAAGTACATCCTGCTGATCGTGGCCGTGGTGCTGGTGGTCAGCGTGATTCCGATCGTGCTGAAGTTCCTGCAGGCGCGGCGCGGCGGCGTCAAGGGCTAGGCAGCGGAAGTGGGTTGTGGGGAGGCGAGGCCTCCCTTTTTCCTTTTCTGAACTGTTTGCTTTTTTGAACTGCGGTCCTCTGGTTGCGCGCTGTGCGGGCAGGCGGCCGGCCCACGCCCTGGGCTACGGTATCGGACCCGTCCTCACCTCTAACCTGTCCCCATGACCGCCCGTCCGCCGTTGCCCCAGAAGAAGCTGCCCAGCAAGCTCCCGCTGAGCCAGCAACAGCCGCCGGGCCACCTGCCGGAAATCGCGCGGCGTCTGGCTGAAGAGTATCTGCCTGATCCGCCCCAGCCCAGACGCGCCGCCGAGCCGCTGGACGGGCTGATTCAGACCATTCTGTCGCAGCAGAACACGGCCCCGATCACACGGCGGCAATTCCAGGGCCTCAAAACTGCCTACCCACGTTGGGAAGGGGCGCTGGCCGACGGTCCGGACGGCATCGAAGCGGTGCTGAAGGCGGCGGGTGGCGGCCTCTCGCGGGTCAAGGCCGGGTACATCCACGCGCTGCTGGCAGAACTGGACGAGACGCGCCCCAGCCTCTCGCTGCGGGAAACGCGTGATCTGGATGACACGGCGGCGCGGCGTCTGCTGGAAAGCCTGCCCGGCGTGGGCATGAAAACCGCCAGTTGCGTGCTGCTGTTTGATCTGGTGCGGCCTGCCATGCCGGTGGACACGCACATTCACCGCATCGCGCAGCGGCTGGAACTGGTGCCGGAAGCCTGGAACGCGGTCAAGGTGGAACGCTGGTTCGACGAGGTGCTGCCGCGCGAGTGGGCGGCCCGCTACACCTTTCACGTTTCTGCCATTCGCCACGGACGCCAGACCTGCCGCGCCCGCAACCCGGCCTGCGGCGTGTGCGTGCTGCGTGACCTGTGCCCGTCGGCAGCTATTCTGGGCCGATGACCCTGCCAACCCCCACCCATGATCTGGCCCATGAACGAGAGGTGGCCTCCCGGCTGGCACGCGAGGCGGGCGCGTTGCTGCTGCGGTGGCGCGCCGTCGGCTTCGACGTGCAACACAAGACCAGCGTGGAGGACCCCGTGACGGCGGCCGACCGCGAGGCGTCCGCGCTGATCGTGGCCGGGCTGGCAGAGGCGTTTCCCCAAGACGGCCTGCTGAGCGAGGAGGAGACCGACGGCGCGGCCAGATTGTCGTGCCCTCGGGTGTGGATCATTGATCCCATCGACGGCACCAGCGAATTTATCAAGGGCACGGCGGACTACTGCGTCAGCATCGGTCTGGCGGTGGGGGGTTCCGCCGTGCTGGGCGTGGTCTATGCGCCCACCACCGACGAGCTGTTCGCGGGCGTGGTGGGGCAGGGGGTCTGGAAGAACGGGCAGAGGGTAGCGCGTGCCCCCCGCACAGAAGGCTGGCGCATCGCCGTCTCGGACACTGAGTTCGGACGTGAGCTTAACCGCCATGACCTGCCGGGGATGCTGCCCAGCGGCAGCATTGCGCTGAAGCTGGCCCGCCTGAGCGCCGACGAGGCCGACGCCACCTTCACCATGTCGCCGCGCAGCGAGTGGGACATCGCCGCCGGGGACGCGCTGTTGCAGGCGGCGGGCGGCATGCTGCGGCGCCGGGACGGGGGAGAGGTGCGGTACAACCAGCCCCAGCCGCATCTGGAGCAGGGCCTGATCGCTGGTGTGCCGGGTGCGGTGGGCTGGCTGGAGGGTGAGCTGTCGCGCCACCGTCTGCCCACTGCGCATCTGGGGTTGCAGGCGTCGGCCCCGGCGTGGCAGCACCTGCAAAGCGGCGATCAGGCCGCGCTGAACGGCCATGCCGGGGTCAGCATCCGGCATGCGGGCGCAGAGGTGCTGGCGCTGCTGGTGATCGATCCCGAAACCCGCGCCGTGGAACGCGCCGAGGGTGACGCCTTTCATCTGGAACGCCTGACCCGCGACGTGGTCCGGGCGGCGGGACCGCTGTCCATTGCGGACGCTAAACTCAGTTCATGATGAACGGCATGGCTTCCCCGGACCTCCCGGCAGCGGGCGGGGGGTGGGGGCGGGTTAGCCTCAAGCCGATGCTGGAGCTGGACCACGCCGAGTGGCACATCCTGCACGGCTTTTTCCGGGACCGCGAGCTGGCGGACTGGAACGATGCCAAACCGATCAAACTGCCTGAATGGCTGTTCCGCAAGGTCATGCAGGATGAGGAACGCGGCGGCGAGCGTGTGGGGTTTGGCGTGCTGGACGAGCGCGGCGCCCTGATCGGCAGCGCCGAGCTGTATGACCTGCGTCCCTCGCCGCCGCTGACGCCCACCACCGGCACGCTGGGCGTGATGATCGGCTTTCCCGCGCTGTGGGGCCACGGCTACGGACGTGAGGCAGTCTCGGCGCTGCTGGCATGGTCCTTCGCGGGCTGTCCGGTGCCGCTGAGGCGGGTGCGCCTGACCACCTTCGCCCACAACCGTCGCGCCCAGCGGGCCTTTGCCGCCTGCGGCTTCCGCGAGGTGGGCCGCACGCCGCAGGCACACCGCACCGACGTGCATATGGAAATTACCCGTGAAGAGTGGCAGGCGCTCTCAGACCCGCCGCCGCCGGACGGTGCGGCACAATAGGCGCCATGCGCGTTCTGCTGCCCGATCTGCCTGAATTCCACGCCCTCTCCGGCCACGATGAACACGGCGTTCCCGGCGTGGAGTTCGACTTCTATTCGCCGGAGCACGTGCCCGCCGACGGGGCCGAGGGCGTGGTGCTGTGGCTGGCACGCGGCGAGACCCGCGAGAAATTGCTGAAGACGCCGGGCCTGAAATGGGTGTTGACCCTGACCGCCGGGATCGACCACGTTCAGCCGCATCTGCCGGAGGGGGTGGCCCTGTACAACGCCAACCGCCTGCATGACCGCGCGGTGGCGGTGCATGTGGCGGCGCTGATGCTCTCGGCGCTGCGCGGCCTGCCGCAGTTCCGCGACGCCCAGACGGAGGGCCGCTGGGCCTCGGCAACAAATCCACGCGACTCTGGCCTGCACACGCTGGACGGGCAGAAGGTGGTGATCTGGGGCTACGGGCAGATCGGGCGTATCTTGGAAGGCCTGCTGACCCCATTCGGGGCCGAGGTGGACGGTATTCGCAGCGCCACCCCGGAGCTTCAGCGCGACGGCCTGCTGTCCCGCGCCGACTGGGTGGTGCTGCTGCTGCCCAGCACGCCTGACACGCGCGGCATCGTGAACGCCGAGACGCTGGGCCGGCTCAAGCGTGGGGCGTGGTTGGCAAACGCCGGTCGCGGCAACCTGATCGTCATGGACGATCTGCTGGCCGCACTGGATTCCGGTGGGCTGGGCGGCGCGGTGCTGGACGTGACCGATCCTGAACCGCTGCCGGAAGACCACCCGCTGTGGGCGCGGAAAAACGTGACCATCACCCCGCACATCGCCAGCACCACCACCGATCTGGTGGCGCGGGGGGCCAGCCTTACCCGCGATTTCCTGCTGACCATGCAGCAGGGCCAGGAGCCGGAAGGACGGGTGACGCAGGGCCAGAAGTACTGAATAGGGGGCTGGGCAGCAAAACACCCCTCTCCGGCAAGGGGAAAGGGGCAGGCCGCAGCCGGGGGGGGTGGCTACACGCCCACCACGTTCAGCACCCAGCCCTGCACGCTGCGGATGACGCCGCCGATGGGATCGCGGGCCAGGAAGATGAAGCCCATCACGATCAGGAAGCTGAAAGGCTGGGCCTCGAACTGCGCCAGGCTGCGCCCCAGTGACGGCACCAGCGCCCCCAGGATGCGGCTGCCGTCCAGCAGCGGAATGGGAATCAGGTTGAAGATGGCCAGCACCACGTTGATGCTCATGACCGTCAGCAGGATGGTCAGGGTGAGGGTGGTGGGCGGCAGCACCTTGAGCAGGACCGCGCACAGCACGGCAATCACGATGTTGCTGATCGGCCCGGCGGCAGCCACCCACATGGTGCCCCAGCGGCCCAGGTTGCCCGGGTTGATCGGCACCGGCTTGGCGAAGCCGAAGCCCGCCACCAGCAGCAGCAGCGTGCCGACCGGGTCCAGATGGGCGATGGGGTTGAGGGTCACGCGGCCGTAGCGGCGCGGCGTGGGGTCGCCCAGGCGGTCGGCGGTGTAGGCGTGCGCGAACTCGTGAACGGCGAGGGACAGCACCAGCGCCAGCGCGATGATGATGAACGCGCCAGGGTTGGAGGTGAGCAGACTAAGCAGCATATGGGGGGCATTCTACGGGCGTTTCTGGCAGCCGTTCAGCCGCCCCAGGTACCTTTTCCTTCCAGGTACTGTTGCAGCGCCTCCTGCTCGTCCTCCCGGCTGCGGATCTGACCGTCCCGGCGCAGCCGCGCCAGATGCGAGAGCGCCTCGCCCACCGCGCGGCCCGGCGGCACGCCCAGCGCCAGCACGTCGCGCCCGGTCAGCGGCACCGGGGCGTCGGGGCGCAGCAGGCCGCGCAGCACCCGCTCCGGCGTGTCGTCCGGGAAATACGTGTCCGAGAGGGCGCGGGCCAGCAGCCCGGCGGGGCGGTCCCCCAGGCCCAGCCGGGCGCCCAGCTGCGCCGGATCGGCGGAGGCGTGCAGGGCGGCGGCGGCGTATAGCTGGGGCGAGACGGGTTGCCCGTTGTCCTGCAGCCTGTCCAGCCCTTCCAGCCACGGCACGCCGGGCAGCACCCCCCCCGCCCCCCACCGCTCCAGCGTGCGTGCCGCCGCGCCGGGGCGGGCCTCGGACAGCAGCAGCTTGAGTTCGGCCCACAGGCGGGGCGTGTCGCCGGCCACGGCCAGGGCGTCTGGCACCTGCCGCAGCAGTTCGGGGTCCGCCGTGAAGCCCAGCCGCGCCGCCAGCCGCGCTGCACGCACCAGCCGGCTGGCGTCCTCGTGCAGGGAGTGCGGGTGCAGGGGCCGCAGCACCCGCGCTGCCAGGTCCTCCAGCCCGCCCACCGGGTCCAGCAGCGAGACCCCGCCGTCCGGGCCGATGTGCAGCGCCAGGGCGTTGGCCGCAAAATCGCGCCGCCACAGGTCATCTTCCAGAGTGCCAGGATGCGGCACAGGATTGCGCCCCGCCACCGGGTACGTCTCACGGCGGGCACGCACCAGATCGGTGGCGCGGCCGTCCGGCAGGGTCACGGTGGCGTTCTGGAAGGCCGGATGAAACAGCACCGGCAGCCCGGCGGCGCGGGCCAGGGCTTCCACGTTTGCGCCCTCGGCCACCACGTCCAGATCCAGGGGGGTCTGGCCCAGAAACGCGTCTCGCACCGCGCCGCCCACCAGCGCCACGCGGGCATGAGGTCCGGCCTGCCGCGCCAGGGAACGCAGCCACTCGCGGTCTGCTGCCTGCAACCGGCTCCAGAGGTGGGGGGCGAGGTCAGTCATGGGGACAGTGTGTCAGAGGCCGCCGCGGGGGGAGGGCCGCCTTACTCGAAGGCCGCCGCGTCCAGCGTGACCTTGACCTCGCGCTGCTGGCTGCCGCGCACCACGGTGAGGGTCACGGTGTCGCCCTGGGTCTTGTTGATCAGTGCGGCCTGTAGGTCTTCCAGGGCGTCCACCGGCTGGCCATCGGCGGAGGTGATCACGTCGCCGCCCAGGCTGACCACGCCGCCCCGGAACTGCTGTTCGCTGGTGCCGCCCCGCAGTCCCGCCCGGGCGGCGGGCGTGCCGGGCTGCACCTGCCCCACCACTAGACCGGTGTCGGGCAGCTTGAGTTGCTGCTTGCCCTGGCTGCTGAGCAGGCCCAGACCTACCGGCAGCGCCCCCTGCGGTCCCTGGACCAGCAGCCCCACCACGATGCCGATGCGCGGCAGGGTGACCACGCCGCCGTCGGCCGCCTGCAGGCGCGGCAACAGGTTCTTGGCCGCATTGATGGGAATGGCAAAGCCCACGCCCGCACTCTGGCCCACCCCGGTGGCCTGTCCGGCCGGCGAGAGAATCTGGGTGTTGATGCCGATCACCTCGCCCGCGCTGTTCAGGAGTGGCCCGCCGGAGTTGCCGGGATTGATGGCCGCGTCGGTCTGGATGGCCTTCTGCGTGATGCCCTCGCCAGTACCCGAAAACCCGATGGGAATCTGGCGCGCGGTGCTGCTCACGATGCCCTGCGACACGCTGAAGGCCAGACCAAAGGGAGCGCCCATGGCGATGGCCTTCTGCCCCACCTTGAGGGTGTCGCTGTCACCCAGCGGAATGGGCCGGATCAGCGCCTTGTCCAGGCCCTCGGCGCGGATCAGCGCCAGATCGTACTGCGGGGCGAGACCAATGACTTTTGCCTCCACGCTCTTTTCCTGGTTCATCAGCCGGACGGTGATCCGGCTGGCCCCACGCCCATCGCCCGCCACGACGTGAAAGTTGGTCAGGATGTCTCCGGCGTCGTTGACAAAAAAGCCGCTGCCCACGCCCTGCTGCACCTGCGCCCCGCCGCCCATCATGCCGAAGAGGTCCTGCGCCGTCACCTGCTGCTCGGTGCTGATGTACACCAGCCCCGGCTCGAAGCGGCTCACCACGTCGATGGTGTTCTGCTCGGATTGCAGCATCGCGCCCGCTTCCAGCCCCAGCGCGTCTGGGGCGATGCTGGCGGAGTCGCCGCCTGGGGTGGAGGCCGCCCCTGTGGGGTTTGCCGCCGTCTGTGTGGGTGCGGGCTGCTCGGGTGCCGTTGGTGCAGGGGCCGTCTGCGCTGGGGGCGTCTGCGCTGGGGAGGTCTGGGTGGTGGGCTGCGTGCCTGCTGTCTGCTGCGGCCCCGTGTCGCAGCCGGCGAGGCCCACGGCGAGGCCGCCCAGCAGCAGGGCGGTGGCAGCAGCGGTTGCCTTGAGCGTCATGCGGTCAGTATCGCCAGATTGGGGGCGCTACGCATAAGAGCGGATGTGGCGGGGGCTTTACCCATGCTCTTCTGGGGCGATGCATGACCTGATTGCCGCCGTTCAGCAGCTGAAAGTGGCGCTGGGTGACTATCTGGCCGGAGGACGGCAGCAAGGGGTCTTCCACGCGCAAGTCGGCGGCCCGGGCAGCGTGCCTGCCCTGGCAGACCTGGACCTTCCTGAACTTCATCTGGACCTGTTGCCGGAATCTCCGGGCCAGGAACAGCGCCGCATCTTGTGGGCGCTCGGCTACGTTCCAGCGGGCGAAGCTTACGTCCACCCCGCAGGCTGGCGGCTGGTGCTGCCGGATCACAGCAGCGGGTGGCGCGCGCAGCAGGGGGCACTCCGGGCGCTGCTGCTGGCGGATGGGGACGCGGCGGGCCGGTACCGTCAGGTGTTCTTGAAACGTGGCCGACTGGCGGCGGACGGGGCGCTGCAGGCCGAGGCCACCGCCCACCACGCCCGCACCGTCGGCTTTGCCCCCGCGCAGTTTGCGGCGCAGGCGCTGCGCGGTCTGGACGCGCCGTGGATGTTCGCCGCAGGCGTGGCGCTGGACCTGCACCTGGGGCGCGTCACCCGCCCCCACGATGACCTGGACGTGGCGGTGGCGCGGGAGGCCCAGCCGCAGCTGCTGCATCTGCTGGCGGACTGGCAACTGGACGCGCCGCAGGACGGCTGCTACCGGCCCTGGACCGCCCCGCTACAGCCGCCGCTGCACCAGATTCACGCCCGACACCCCGGCTTACCGGACGTGCTGATGCTGGACCTGCTGCTCACCGACCTGGGCGGTGGGTGCTGGCACTACCGCCGGGACCCGCGCATCACCCTGCCGCTGGACGAGGCCCGGCGGTGGTCTGCCGCTGGCCTGCCGTATCTGGCCCCGCAGGCAGCGTTGCTGTTCAAGGCGTCCACTGGGGACCGCGAAGTGCGCGGCAAGGACCGGCGGGATTTTGAACAGGTGCGCCCCACCCTGTCATCCGGGGCGGCAGGGTGGCTGCGTGGGGCGCTGGAAACCATTGACCCACAGCACAGCTGGCTGGAACAGCTGTAGCGCTGGAACGGTAGAAAAAAGCCCCCTCCGCAGCGGGAGGGGGCGGGGTGATGGAGTTTTACGCCCGCGCCCGTTCCGGCGGGGCGTCCAGCGCGGCGATCTCGGCGGGGCTGATGTGGTACCGCTCGCCGCACCAGTGGCACACGATTTCCTGGCCGCCTGTGTCCATCATGTCCTGGCGCTCTTCCTCGCCGAAGAACCTCAGGCTGTCCTCGGCCTTCTGGCGCGAGCAGCGGCACTCGAAGCGGGCGGCCTGCGCGCCGGGAGCCAGGGTCAGCCCCAGGCCCTCGGTCACGCGGTTCATGACGTCCAGAATCCCGCCCCGGCGCAGGCCGTCGGTGATCTGGCCCAGCGCGCGGATGTTGGCCTCCAGGTGAGACAGCGTTTCATCTGTCACGCCGGGCATGGCCTGAACCAGCAGGCCGCCAGCGTGGGCCACCCGCCCGCCTTCCTCGTAGACGCCCAGCATCACGGCGTTGGGAATCTGCTCGGAGACGCCCAGGTAGCTGCTCACGTCCTCGGCGATCTCACCGCTCACCAGTTCAATGGTGCCGGTGTAGGGTTCGCCGTTGTCCAGCAGGCGCGTGACCGCCAGTTCGCCCGCCGTGCCCACGATCCCGCTCACATCCAGCTTGCCGTCCGATTCGCGCAGTGGCAGGTCCGCTCCCGGCTCGCGCACGTAGCCGCGAATCTGGCCGCCCGCGCTGCCCTCGGCGACGATCCAGCCCAACGGGCCGCCGCCCTCGACGCGCACGGTCACGCGGCTGTCCGGCTTTTTGCCTAGCACCACGGCCAGCAGCGCCGAGGCGGTCAACGTGCGCCCCAGCGCGGCGGTGGCGGTCTTGCTCAGGTGGTGTCTGACGCGGGCGTCTTCCACCACGCGGGTGGACTCCATGCCCACCAGCCGCAGCGTGTTGCCCGCCGCAGTGCCACGCAGCAAAAAGGAATCGGGAGTTGCGGAAACAGTCATTAGGAAATCTTACAGGAAGGCGCTCAAGGGCGGCTGTGTGAGCCCTTTCATTTTTCCGGGACTGTTGGAGGGAAAGCTGCGCCTGGAGCGGTCAGTTCGCCGCCACCCTGCGCGCATGGCGTGTGTGAAGCACTCCCGAATCTGATCCCTCCCGTCCACTGCAGAGAAAACCTTAGCCGTCTTGCCAATACGCTCTCATGTGTCCTGTCTAAGCTGATCTGCTGAAGAAAGGTTTTCCATAGAGATTTCATTTCCAAACTTTCATTCCCGAACTTTCCTCTGTGCCCTTGCCATTCCTGGCAACACTGCCCCCGCGCAGGGATACGGTCTTTCTCCCACCTGCGCCACCCTTATCCACTTTCCCTATCAAGGAGTCCTTCATGTCCACCCACACTTCCCCCCTGACCGGCAAGAAGATTCTGAGCGCCACCCTCCTGACCACCCTGGCCCTGAGTCTGGCGGCCTGCAAGACCAACGACACTACGACAACCACAACAGACACGACCACCACAACCGACACCACGACAACGGACTCTGCTGCCGAGCCTACCGGCGTGCTGGTGGTACAGGAGTCCGCCGACATCCCCACGCTGGACCCCGGCACCACCTACGACACCGCCAGTGGTCAGGTTGTGGAGAACCTGTACGAGACGCTGCTGACCTATGAGGGCAACAGTCTGTCGGAACTCAAGCCACTGCTGGGTACCGAATGGACTGAGGAGGAGGGCGGCCTGGGCTACCGCTTCACCCTGCGTGACGGCGTGAAGTTCCATACCGGCAATCCCTTTGAGTGCAAGGACGCCGAGTACACCTTCCGCCGCAATCTGGTGACCAATACCAGTGACAGCGGGAACTGGTTCCTCTCGGAGAGCCTGCTGGGCACCGGCAGCAACGCCAACGACGACACCAGCATCACGTGGCAGCGCATCACCGACGCCGTGCAGTGCGACGGCGAGGTCCTGGTCTTCAAGCTGCCCAAGGCGGACCCCGCCTTCCTGTCGAAACTGGCCTACGTGGGTCAGTCGATTGTGGACAGCGCGCACGCCAAGGAGATTGGCGAGTGGGACGGCACCGAGGCCACCTGGAAAGATGCGGTGGGCAAGGACATCACGGGCAGCCCGCTGTCCCAGGACCCCAGCGGGACCGGCGCGTACAAGCTGCTGGACAAGACTGCCACCGCCGTCACCGCCACCGCCTTCATGGACTACTGGGGCGAGAAAGCCAAGATCAAGAACGTGATTCTCCAGAAGATTCCCGAGCAGGCCGCGCGCCTTCAGGCTTTCGAGAAGGGCGACGCTGACATCGTGGAAACCGGTGGGCGCACCATCATCGAGGCGCAGCTGGCCGACAAGCCGGGCATTACCATTCTGGACGATCTGCCCAACACCAGCGCCTTTGGCATCAGCATGAACCAGAAGATCAGCGGCACCGACGCCATCGGCAGCGGCAAGCTGGACGGCCAGGGCATTCCGGCCAACTTCTTCAGCGACGTGGACGTGCGCCGCGGCTTTGTGGCCGCCTTCAACACCCCGCAGTACATCGAGGACGTGCAGAAGGGCAAGGGTGAGCCGCTGAACTTCCTGCTGCCCCTGAGCTTCCCCGGCTACGACACCTCGGTTGAGGCGCCCACGTACGACCTTGAGGCCGCCACCGAATTCTTCAAGACGGCCTGGGACGGTCAGGTGTGGGACAAGGGCTTTACCGTGAACGTGTCGTACCGTGCGGGCAGCGCCACTGCCCAGACCGGCATGGAAATCCTGAAGAAGAACATCGAGTCCATCAACCCCAAGTTCCGCGTGAACATCGTGGCCAAGGAGTGGAGCGAGATCATCAAGGGCAGCAACCAGGGCAGCGAGGCGATGGTCATGACCGGCTGGGCCCCCGACTACGCCGACCCGGACAACTTCGTCCACACCTTCTATAGCTCCGACGGGTACTACAACCCGCGCATCAACGCCAAGGATGAGCAGATCGACGCCTGGATCAACGAGGCGCGTAGCATCACTGACACCGAGAAGCGCAACGAGCTGTACTCCAATATCACCAAGCGGGTCATTGATCAGGCGTGGTACATCAACATGCCCAACCAGCCTGGCATCCTGGCCTACCGCGACAACATTCAGGGGGTGGGCCTGGACACCTTCAACCCCATGCTGAGCTTCGCCACGGGCACCCTGTGGAAGGACCTGAGCAAGGGCTGAGTCCCGGCAGCCGGACCCTGGGTCTCAGGCGGGCCACCCTCCTTCGCGGGGGTGGCCCGCTCTTCTCTGACGGGGTCATGGGCCGGGCCGGATATTCTGCGCCCATGCCTGACCCTGCCCGCGACTCCGACAGCACCTCTGAAACGGGCCTGTCCCGCCGCATCTCCCTGCTGCTGGTGGACGATCATCCGGTGGTCCGTAAGGGCACCCGCGAACTGCTGGAGGGCGAGCCGGACCTGCACGTGATCGGAGAGGCCGCCAGCGGCGAGGAGGCGATTGCCCAGGCCCGCGCCCTGAGGCCGGATGTCATCCTGATGGACGTGTCGATGCCCGGCATGAACGGCATCGAGGCCACCCGCGCCATCAAGGCCGAGCAGCCGCGCGTGGGGGTGCTGGTGCTGACCAGCTACGACGACGACGCCTACGTGTTTGCGCTGCTGGAAGCCGGGGCGGCCGGCTACCTGCTCAAGAACACCAGCGAGGACGATCTGCTGGGCGCGGTGCGGGCGGTGGCCGCTGGGGAAAGTGCGCTGCACCCCAGCGTGGCCCGCAAGGTGCTGGAGCGCTTCAGCGCCGCCGCCCAGCCCACCCCGCCGGAAGATGACCTGAGCCCGCGCGAACTGGAGGTGCTGCGGGTGGCCGCCACCGGACGCACCAACAAGGAGATTGCCCGCGATCTGGACATCAGCCCACGCACGGTGCAGGTGCATCTGGCGAACATCTTTTCCAAGCTGGGCGTCGGCAGCCGCACCGAGGCGGTGCTGCACGGCATCAAGCGCGGCTGGATTGACCCGAAGATGCTGTGAGCGCGGCGCGGGAGGCCAGCGCGCCTGCGGACCCCTCTTTCAACCCCCGGCCCAACCCTGAGATGACCCCTCTGCCCCCCACCCTCGCCGCCGCCCAGACTGCCCGCGCCTTCGCGGCGGCACTGGCGGAGTACACCTGCCAGGTCACGGCGGCGCACGGCGTTCAGGTGTGGGTGACCGAGGAGGCGGGCGGACGGCTGGAAGTGCTGGCCCAGGAGGGACGCGGTCTGGGCCTCAGCGACGGCACGCTGGCCCGGCGCGCGGTGGACGGCGGCCATCTGCTGGAAGAGGGGATGCTGACCTGCCTGCCCTTTGGCTGCGGGGTGCTGGAATGTGTGGGCGCCAGTTCGGAGGGGGTTGCGGAGTTGTCGGCGCTGGCGCCGCTGCTGACGCTGGCGCTGGAAGGCGTGCAGGCCCGCGAGGCCCGGCGCGGACGCGGGCGCGTGGCCGAGACCGTGGAGGCGCTGGTGCGCCGTCTGGGGGGCAGCCTGGACCTGGCCGAGGTGCTGACCGGCACGGCCCAGAGTGCGGCGCAGGCGCTGGGCTTCTCGCGGGCCTTTGTGGCGCTGTTCAGCGAGCTCGGCGAGGGTGGGGCCAGGACCGGTGACGTGTTCTCGCACGGCTTCGACGAGGCGTTTACGGGCGGCGTGGGTGTCGGCCCGGTCAGTCTGGAAACGCTGATCCGGCGCGGCGAGGCCATCCGCTTCGAGCGGGCCAGGGACGCCGACTCGCCGATGGCGCAGGGCCTGCTGGAACTGAATCCGGAGGCGGCGGTGATTGCGCCCCTCAGCGCACGCGGGCAGCCGCTGGGGGTGCTGTACGTGGACAGCCGCACCCCTGGGGCCACTGCCAGCGAGGATGACGCCCGGCTGGTGCTGGCGCTGGCCGAGCAGGCCTCGCTGGCGATTGACAATGCCCGCCTGTACGGCATCGAGACTCGCAAACGGGCCGCCGCCGAGGCGCTGCGCGAGGCCGGGGCGGCGCTGGCGGGCAGCCTGCACCTGGGCGATACCCTCTCGCGGGTGCTGGAGCGCGCCATCACCCTGTTTCACGCCGACGCGGCGGCGGTGTACGAGGCCCAGCCGGACGGGCGCACCCTGAGCATCCGCAGCGCCGTGGGCCTGCCCAGCGAGTACGTGCTGCGGGTGCGCGCCAAGATGGGCGCGGGGGTAACCGGGCGGGCGGCCCAGGGGCGCGAACTGGTGGCCGCACATGACCTGGCCACCGCCCACTATGGCGGGGGCAGCCGGTACACGCGGCAGCTGCTGGCGCAGAACCGCTACCCGTACAAGGGGGTGCTGGGGCTGCCGCTGGTCACCCGCAGCGGGGTCTTTGGCACCCTGACGCTGTACTGGGAAGCGCCGCTGCCGCTGGACGACGACGATCTGGCGCTGGCCGGCGTGTTTGCGGCGCAGGCGTCCCTGGCGGTGGAAAACGCCCGCCTGTACGAGGAGGAACTGCGCCGCGAGCGCGAGGCCGCCGTGCTGCTGAACGTGGGCCGTGTGCTGGGAGAGAGCCAGGACGACGCCGCGCTGGCCGGGGCCGTGCGCCTGACCACCCTGGCCCTGAACGCCGGGCGCGGCCTGATCGCCCTGACCGATGACCTGGGCGAGGTGTCCCGCTGCGCGACCTTCAACCTGTACCCGCCCACACCGGAGGAGCTGGCCTCGCTGAAAGCGCAGCTGGGGCGCGGCCCCCGGCCCCTGCCACGCCGCGCCTGCCTGCCGGTGGCGGGCAGCGGCCTGATCGTGCCGCTGGGCGATGAGGCCCATCCACTGGGTTTCCTGTACGCCGACGATCCCAGCCCGGAAATGCCCGGCGACCACGTTCTGCAGCTGGCCCGCAGCGTGGCCGATCAGATGTCCCAGACCCTGACCCGCGTGCGGCTGCTGTCCGCTCTGGAGCGCGAGGAAGCCCGCTACCGCCAGCTGGCCGAGGGCGCGCACGACCTGATTCTCAGCGCGGATGTGGGTGGCGCTGTAACGTATGCCAATCCCGCCGCCTCCCGGTTACTGGAACCCCTGACCGGGCCGCTGGTGGGGGCGAGGCTGCTGTCTCTGCCCACCCCGGCCACCCGCGACGCCCTGCGCGCCGCCTGGGACGCCGCCCGCACCGGCAGCGCCGGGGGCCGCGCCGAGATTGGCATTGGCCCCCACCGCCTGGAGGTGCGCCTGAGCGCGGTGCAGGCTGGCCCCGCAGACAGGGGGAACGGGGCCGGCGAACCCGCGTCCGGCATGCTGCTTGTCGCGCGTGACCTCTCGGAGCTTCAGACGCTGGCCGACGAGATCACCCGGCGCGGGCAGGCGCTGGAGGCCGCCACCTCGCGCCAGAGCGAGCTGCGCACCTACCTGTCGCTGTTCACCCAGGCGCAGGAGGAGGAACGGCGGCGCATCAGCCGCGAGCTGCACGACGACACCGCGCAGGTGCTGACCGCCTCGGGCCGCCGGGTGGCTCGGCTGGCGCGTGAGTTGAGCGGCGAGCAGCGCGAACGTGCCGACGACATTCTGGCGGACCTGAACGCCGCCCTGGACAGCGTGCGCCGCTTTGCCCGCAACCTTCGCCCCAGCGTACTGGACGACCTCGGGCTGCTGCCCGCGCTGGAATGGCTGGCCGGACAGGCACAGACCCCCACCCGCCTGGAGGTGGGCGGCCAGGAACGTCGCCTGGGCGCGGCCACCGAGCTGACGGTCTTCCGGCTGGCACAGGAGGCGCTGAACAACGTGGACAAGCACGCCGGGGCCGGCAGCGCCGCCATCCGCGTGATCTTCGGCAAGGGCGGCGTGGAGGTGGTGATCAGCGACGACGGCCAGGGCTTCACGCTGCAGCAGGCCGAGGCCCGCGCCCAGGAGGGCCATCTGGGCCTCACCGGTCTGCGCGAGCGCGTTGCCCTGGCCGGGGGGGAGCTGGACGTGGACAGCACGCCGGGGCAGGGGACAGTGCTGCGGTTCAGCCTGCCGGGGTAGGGACGTCCTCGTCTGCCTGAGTGGACATCAGCGTCTCCGGCAGGAATCCCCGTCCACTGAGCGCCTCCAGCACCTGCTGTGAGGTGGCCGCGTAGGCCTCCGGGTCATATTTATAGGGACTGGTGTACATCTGCGCCAATGAGGTGATGCCGCCCTCCTCGCACATGGCCCTGAGATGCGGCATGGACATGTAGCGCTGCCAGCCGCTGTCCTCGCGCGCCCGGTACAGGTCTTCCAGCTCAGCCGTGCTGGGGCGCCGGTACGTTTCGTCATGAACATAGGCCCGCATCGGCAGGCGTTCGCGCCGCTCCGGCTGCTCGTCGGGCACACCCACCACGATGGTGGTGATGGGCAGGCAGGTTTCGGGCAGGTTCAGGTATTCGGCAATGGCCCCCATGGCCTGCAGCGTGGTGCCCATGTAGCAGATGCCGTAGCCGCGCGCCTCGAAGCCCAGCGTCACGCTCTGGGAAATCAGCATCGCCTCGTTGGCGGCCACCTGATAGCCCAGGAAGTTGTTGAAATTGTCCCGCGCCCCCCGCAACCGCAGCCACTGCCGCGTGCGGTGCCAGTCGGCGCAGAAGGTGATGGCCAGCGGCGCTTGCAGCACGAATTCCTGCTCGCCGTGCAGTTCGTACAGCCGCCGTTTCCGCGCCGGATCACGGGTCACGATCATGGAATAGCTGTTGAGGTTCCCCGACGAGGACGTGCCCACGATGGCCTCGTGCAGCACCTCGTCGAGGGTGGCCTGGGGAATTTCATCGGGTTTGAACTGCCGGATGGAACGGTGGTTGAGGAGCGTCTGGGCCACAGTCTGCATGCCCGAAACTATAGGGGGCGGCCCCACTGCCCGCTCGTCCCAGATTGCGATGACCCGTGAGCATCATCCGGGCGCGGCAAGCAGCCCTCCCGGCTCACCCGTACTTCGCCAGAAACGCCTCGCGGGTCATCCACGCCATCTTCGGCTCTCCCTCGCTGGGCGGGCGGGCGGTGCCGTACACGGCGCGCAGCACCCGGAAGCCCAGACCGTACAGGCGGGCGCGGGCCGGGGGCAGCGGCAGCAGCGTGAAGCCCCCCTGTTCCAGCGGCGCGTGAAACAGGGTCACGGCAAACACCGCCTGCGCCTCCTGCAATTCGGGCCGGGTTTTCATGGCGGCGGCCACGTCTTTCAGGCTGCGGAGGTAAGCGCGGTAGGCGGTCAGCGCACCCCGTCCGGCCAGCCCCACGATGCGCGGCGAGTGCAGATGCAGCTCGGCGGTGGGCGCACCGTGCGGCAACGGCAGTGGGGCGGGCGCGTGGTCCAGTGGGGCCACCCGCATCACGGCGTCAGCCCGCTGGGCCAGATCAATCACGCCGTGCTCGCGGGCAAACCGCGCCTCCACGGTCTGCGTGTAAACGTGGACCAGCAGGTCACGCGGCCCCGCCCGCCGCAGACCCGGCACGTCGCGTACCGGAACGGGCCGGTAACCCAGCGCCCGCAGGTGCCGCAACTGTTCGCCCAGGTGTTCCGGCTGCACGCGCACGGTTTGCCCCGGCTGCGGCGTGCCCAGCGGGAACGGCAGCGGGCGAAGGCCCTGCGCGGCCAGCCGGCGCAGGCTGGCGCGGTCCAGACCGTCGGCGGCCCAGCTCTGGACCAGCTGGGCTGAGGCGGCCTCCAGGGCGCTGGGCAGGTCCGGCTGGCCCGCCCCGGCGATCTCGTGCCCGGCCTGCGTGGCGGCGTGGAGGGCGTCTGGTGCCAGGAGGGCCAGGGCGGGGGAGACCAGCAGGGTTACCGTGGCTGACGCCTCCAGTGCCCCGGCCAGCACGCCTTCCAGGGCCAGCCTGCTGTGAATGGGAACCGTCACGCCCACTTCAGGAGCGCCGGGATTTCCGCCCTCCCACGCGCCGTAGGCCCCGGCGCGCAACTGGGCGGCAAGCAGGCGGGACGGCAGGCGGCGCATCTCCCGAATGTAGCGGGTCCGGGCCAGCCGGGTGAGGCCGCGCCACACCAAAGATTGACGACCCTCTCATCCCCGGCGTCGTATGCTCCTGTCTAGCGATGCCTCAGACCTCTCCCTTCTCCGCAGGCTGGACCATCCCGGAATGCACGTCTCCTGGCGGGAACCGATGAGACCGCTCAGAATCGGCCTGTTTACCGACACCTTCCTGCCCGATCAGAACGGCATCGTGACCAGTGTGGGCCTGCTGAGCGACGAGTTGAGGGCGCAGGGCCACCACGTCGACGTGGTGGCCCCCGACTTCCCCGGCAATGTGGACACCCGGACCGACGTGCGGCGGGTGCCCAGCGTGAGCTACATGTTCCTGCCCACCTACCGGCTGGCGTGGCCCACCCGCAAGGATTTCGAGCAGAAGTACGACGTGGTGCACACGCACACCCCACTGACGCTAGGGCTGGCGGGGGCGCGGCTGGCCCGCAAATGGAACGTGCCGCACGTGGCGACGTACCACACCCACATCGAGGCGTACACCCATTACGTGCCGGGCATGACCGCCCTGCAGCGCCACACCGGGGCCGTCACCCGCATCATGGGTCTGCTGTACGGTCGCGCCGACGCCGTGATCACGCCCACCGCCGGGGTGCTGGACGTGCTGCACGCCATGCGGGTCCGCAACCCGGTGGTGATTCCCACCGCCATCGATCCCGCTGTGCTGAACGCCGCGCCGCCGATTGAGAACCCCTGGCCCGCGGGCAAGCGCCGGCTGCTCAGCGTGGGCCGGCTGGCCCGCGAGAAACGCTTTGATCACGTGCTGGACACGGTGGCCGAGCTGCCCGACACCCATCTGGTGCTGCTGGGCGAGGGGCCGGAGCGCGTGCATCTGGAAGCGCACGCCCGCCGCCTGGGCATCGAGGGCCGCGTGAGCTTTCTGGGGGTCAAGCCCTGGACCGAGATCGGCGCGTATTACCGCATGGCCGAACTGTTTCTGTTTGCCAGCGACACCGAGACCCAGGGGCTGGTGTTG
This sequence comes from Deinococcus aerolatus, assembly GCF_014647055.1. Classification (NCBI taxonomy): domain Bacteria; kingdom Thermotogati; phylum Deinococcota; class Deinococci; order Deinococcales; family Deinococcaceae; genus Deinococcus; species Deinococcus aerolatus. The sequence goes on from NZ_BMOL01000011.1 coordinate 94,766, forward strand.
CAGGAGGCCGAGCTGATGGGCGTGCCTGTGGTGGCCGTGGGCGCCCGCGGCACCCTGAGCAGCGTGGCCCACGAGCGCAGCGGCTATCTGGTGGCCCCGGCGGACGTGAACGCCCTGGTCCACCACGCCCGCGCCATTCTGGGCGACGCGGCGCTGTGGGGCCGCCTGTCCGCCGGGGCGCGGGAGTTCGCCTCGGGCAACTGCCCGGCGGGCGTGGCGGCGCGGGTGCTGGACGTGTACGCCGCTGCGCTGGGCATGCCGCGCGACGTGCCCTTTTCTTCAGAGGCCGGGCTGGGCTCCGCTGGTCTTAACGCGGCGGGTCTGGGTGTTCCGAATCAAAGTACCCTCGCGTATGACCGGTGATGTTGCGCAGGTGCTGCCACGCGAAGGGCAGCGCGCCCCGGTCCAGGCGGCGGGCACTGGTCTGCACCAGCGCGCCCGGCACGTAGGCCACCGTGCCCAGCTGGGCCAGGGCCTGGCCCAGCATCACGTCCTCGTAGGCCTCGACCTCCGGGTACCCGCCGGCCAGCAGCGCCGCCTGACGCGAGAACGCCATGTTGGCCCCGGCCAGATTGGGCTTGCCCACCACCCGGCAGCCGTGCAGAAAGCCGCTGTAGGCCTGCTGCGACAGCCAGCTCCAGTGCGGGGCCACGCCACAAAAGCCCATTGGACCGTACAGGGCCACCCGGCGCGGCGCGGCGGCGTCCAGGCGTTGCAGCCACTGCGGGCTGGGCAACGAGTCCGCGTCGGTGGTGGCCACCCAGTCGGTGCGGGCGGCCTCCAGGCCCCACTGCCGGGCGCGGGCCACGCCCGGCTGCGTGCAGTGCAGCACCCGCGCGCCCCAGGCCCGCGCCACGTCGGGCGTGCCATCGGTGCTGCCGTTGTCCACCACGATCACCTCGGCGGGGGCCTTGTGCTGCGCCTCCAGCGCCCGCAGGGTCAGGGGCAGGTACGCCGCCTCATTGCGGGCCGGAATGATCACCGAGAAATCGGACACGGCCCCAGGCTAGCAGGCGCAGGCCGGTTTCCTGATGGAGGGAGTGCGGCGAGCTGCCGGGGTGCGGGGACCGGGCGATGGGCGCCGTGACCTCCTGGCAGGACCGCCTGCCTGTCAAACCCGGCACCCTACCGGGTCTGCTGGTGGCGGCGCTGGTGCTGGCGTGTTCGGAGTTCGTCCGCAGCGGGCTGTACGGGGCGTACCTGCCGCAGGCCACCGGCACGCTGCTGGGCCTGCCCCGGACCGACGCGGTGGCGGTGGCCGCCACGGCCTTTACCCTGCACTTCATCACGGACACGGCCATGCGTGGCCCGGCCGGGGCCATGATCAGCCGCTTCGGGGCGCGGACGGTGATGTTTGCGGGGGCGGCCCTCTCGCTGCTGGCGCTGGCTGGGATGGCCGCCTCACACACCGCGTGGACGCTGCTGCTGGCGGCGGCGCTGCACGGCATCGGGTTCAGCGCCATGTGGCCGGGGGCCATGAACCTGACCGCCGACGCCACCCGGGACACCCACAAGGGCCGCGCGGTCACGGCCATGAGCCTGGGCGTGATGCCGTTGATCGGCGGCGGGTTCCTGCTGCTGGGAGCGCTGGCCGAACGCCCACGCGCCGTGGTGTTCACCATCATGCTGTCGGTGCTGGCCACGGCGCTGCTGGCAGCCCTGTTCGTCCCGGACCGGTTGCGCCGCGCCGCCGCCGACCGCCCGCCGGACCGGCGGGCCCGGCTAAAGACGGCGCTGGGTGCCCTGGCCCCGCTGTTTCCGGCGGCCTTCATGCAGACCCTGACCATGACCCTGCTGGGGCCGCTGCTGTTCACGCTGTACCGCGATCTGGGTCTGACGTACTGGGGCATGGTGGCGCTGCTGGGCACCGGCGGGGCCGTGGCCTTCGGCAGCCTGCCGCTGACCGGCCGGGTGGCCGACGGGGGCCGCGCCCGGCTGGCGGTCACGCTGGGCTTCACGCTGCTGGCGCTGGGCCTGGGCGGCATTGCGACCACGCCGCCGATGTGGGCGCTGTTCGTTCTGGCCGCGCTGGTGGGCCTGGGCTACGCCTTTATCATGCCCGGCTGGGCCGCGCTGGTCACCGGCCGCCTGCCCGAGGCCGAGCGCCCCGCCGCCTGGGGGGCCCTGATGACCGTGGAGAACGTGGGTACCTCGCTGGGGCCGCTGCTGGGAGCCCTGGCCTACCGCCTGTTGGGACCGACCGGGCCGTTCATCACCGGCGCGTGCCTGTCGCTGCTGACCGCGCTGGGCTACGTGCTGTTCCGGCACCTGCTGACCACCCGGCCCGACGAAACGGCGCTGGAGAGCCGGGCGTAGACCGTGGGCAGGGGAGCTGGTTGCGGGCGGTTCCCGGTACGGTTCCTGCTGGCCTCTACGCTGGGGCTGCTGGGGGCCGCGCTGGTGGCTGACGTGCTGGGCCGCGCCGCCGGCTGGGGGGCGCTGGGCCGTGGCCCCCGTGCCTCAGGCCGGGTCGCGCTGACCTTCGACGATGGGCCCTCGTCGCGCACGCCGGAGCTGCTCGCGGTGCTGGCCCGGCACGGTGCCCGCGCCACCTTCTTCGTCACCGCGCCGGCCTGCGCGGCCCATCCCGCCCTGTTGCGGACGCTGCTGGAGGGTACCCACCAGCTGGAGGCACACGGGCGCTGGCACCGCCACGCGCTGCTGCTGACACCGTGGCGCGAGTGGGCGCAGCTGCGGTGGCATCCCCGCGCCGCGGCACCGGGGCCGCTGCTGTACCGCCCGCCCTACGGGGGCCACAGCCCGTTGACCCGCGTGCTGGCGCGGCTGGCCCGGCGGCAGATCGTCCTGTGGGACGTGGAGGGCCGCGACTGGACGGGGGCCGACGCGGCCACGCTGGCGGCGCAGGCCCTGGCCCGCGTCCGTTCCGGCAGTGTGGTGCTGCTGCACGACGGCCCGGCGGTCACCCCCGAACTGCTGAAGCTTTTGCTGGATGGACTTGAGGAACGTGGATTGCAGCCCGTCATTCTGGCTGAGTTGCCCGCGCAACGCATCGGGCTGCGGCAGGGATTGCAGCGGGTGTGGGCCAGCTACGGGGGTTGATGGTCCCGTTACAACGCCGCCACCCGCACGTTCTTGGCCCGCCGGTACACCTGCGCGGGCCGGCCCACGCCGCTGCGCCGCTCGCCGCTGGGGGTCAGGATGCCCTGGGCCAGCAGGCGTTTGCGGAAGTTGCGCTTGTCCAGCTGGCGGTTGAGGATCGCCTCGTACACGCCCTGCAGTTCCGGCAGGGTAAAGGTATCGGGCAGGAATTCCAGCGCCAGATTGGCGTACTCCAGCCGCAGTTGCAGGCGCAGCAGCGCCCGCGTCAGGATCGTCTGGTGATCGAAGGCGAGGCGGGGCGGGTGGTGGGCGCTGAGCCACTCCGCGCCCAGGGTGTGGCCGCCGCCGCTGACGCTCACCGTGCCGTGCGGCAGCACCGCCAGATGCGCCACGCTCACGATGCGGCCACGGGGGTCACGGCCCACCTCGCCGAAGGTGTAGAACTGCTCCAGGTGGCGCGGTTCGAGCTGCACGGTGGTCTCGGTCCGCAGTTCGCGCAGGGCCGCCTCGTGCAGTTCCTCGCCGGGCTGCACGAAGCCGCCGGGCAGCGCCCAGTCCCGCGCGTGTGGCAACTCGCCGCGCTGTACCAGCAGGACGCGCAACTCGCCGCCGTGCATGGCAAATGCCGCAACGTCCACCGCCAGTCCCACCTGCGTGGCTTGTGGGGGCAGGGCAAGGCGGATCATACCGACGATGCTAGGGTTAGTGTCTGGTGTACGTCAAGTTCAGGTGTCTAGCCATAAGTGTGCAGGGGGTCTGGCGGGAACTGGCCCTGAGACGCGGTTTAGCCCGACTTTCGGGTCCTGGCCTGCCCGGCCTCAGCCTGCGAGACCAGTGCGTGCCCGCGCAGCATCTCGGCCACGCTCCAGGCCTGGAAGGGGCAGCCGCCCGGCAGCAGCGCGTCGCCGCTGAACACCTCCGAGACGTGGCCGACGCCCGCCTCCCAGACGTGGCCGCTCAGGCCGCCCAGTGCGGCGCGAGCCGGGGTCACCTCGCCGCGCGACAGCAGCAGTTCCAGGTGCGCGGTCAGCGGCCAGGGCCACACGGTACCCTGGTGGTATGCGGCGTCGCGCAGCACCTGCGGGCCGCCGTAGTTGCCCCGGTAGCGCGGGTCCTGCGGCGCGAGGGTGTGCAGGCCCAGCGGCGTCTGCAGTTCGGCCCCGGTCTGCCGGACGGCGGCCTCCACCTGCGCGGGGGTGGCGGGCGTGTCCGGCAGTGCCAGGGCCAGCGCGGCGTTGGGGCGCACGCTGGGGTCCAGGATGCCGTCCGGCCCCAACACGTCGGCGAACTGCTGGCCGTTCCAGAACTGCCCGAAGCTGCGGCGGGCCTGTGCCTGCGCTGCGGCAAAGGCTGGCGGTTCGCCCAGCACCCCCGAGAGCCGCGTCTCCGCGCCCAGCGCCGCGAGCCACAGCCCCTGAATCTCTACCGGCTTGCCGTGGCGGGGCGTGACCACCCAGTCCGCGATCTTCACGTCCATCCAGGTCAGTTGCACGCCCGCTTCCCCAGCCAGCAGCAGGCCGTCTGCCGGATCGGCACGGATGCCGTGATCGGTGCCGCGCACATGCCAGTCCAGCAATTCGCGCAGCCGGGGCAGCGCGGCGCGTGCAAACTCCAGATCGCCGCTGGCGGTCACGTACCGTTCCAGCGCCACCGCCAGCCACAGCGCTCCGTCCACCGTGTTGTAGCCCGCGCCCTGGCCGTCCTCGTGAAAGTGGTTGGGAATCAGACCGCGCCGCAGGGTGGTCAGGAAGGTGTGCAGCAGGTCACGGGCCTCGGTCAGGCGGCCCGTGAGCAGGGTCAGGCCGGTCAGCGAGATCATGGCGTCGCGGCCCCAGTCGGCGAACCACGGGTAGCCCGCGATGACGCTGGTGCCTGCCCCTGCCGGGCTGCTGCGGCGGACCAGATAGGCGTCGGCCGCCACCGCCAGCGTCGCCACCAGCCCGTCGGCCACCCCGCAGGTCCGCTGCGCCCGCTCTGCCAGGTCACGGCGGCGGGCGGCCTCCTGCGCGTGGGCCAGCCAGGGATCGGGGATCTCGGGCGTGGTGCCTGCTATTCCCTGGACCACCAGCGCCACCTGTCCGCCGCCTGCCGGGAAGGCCACCTCCCACAGCGCCGCGCCCAGCGCGTGGTCGTGATCGGGTTCGCCGCGCGCCGCGTCGTGGCGGTAGTACACGCGCTGGGGAAAGGGCCGGGGGGGCAGGGCCGTGAGCTGTGCGTCTGTGGCGTGCGGCGCTTCCGGCAGGTGCAGCCGCAGCCGCGTGGTCCGCTCGCCGCGCACCGTGACCTGTGAACCCTCTGCCCTGAATTCCAGGTCGGGCGCTCCGGTGTGGACGTGGTGCATGTCGCGGTTCACGAAGTAGCCGCCCAGCGTCAGCGTGACCGCCTCCCGCGCCTCCACCGTGTACAGGTAGACTGCCGCGCCCGCGTGGGCCGGACTGACCATCTGCCGCGTCAGCCGCACGCCGGCCACCTGCTGCACCCGTTCGGGCAGCAGGTCACGCAGGGTCACGCCGCTCAGGACCTCCAGCCCGCGCCCCTCGAACACACCCGGCGCCAGTTCCAGGGCATGCAGGGTGTGGCGCTGCCCGCCCACCGTCAGCACCTCCAGCGGCGACACCAGATGCGTGAAGCGCTGCACCGGCGGCTGCTGGCTGACCACCAGCCCCGAGTAGCAGCGCGTCGGCACCCCGGCCACGCTGGACAGCGCGAAACCGCCCAGGCCGTCGGTCAGCAGCACCTCCAGGTCGGGGTCACGGGCGCGCAGGGGGCCGAAGTGGTGGGTGTGGGCGGGGGGGGTGGCAGTGGGAAAAGGGCCGCTCATCACCGGAGCATGGCAGAAACGGCCGGGTGGTCCCTGCGGGCGGCCTGCGTTGCAACAAAGTTCATGCCCACAGAAGCGGGCGGGGCGGGCGTGGTAAACTGACATGTTTGCCCGCCACAGCTTTGAACGTGAATGCGGGTGCAGCCGCCCAGCCTGCCAGCGTGCAGGGGGCGTGCGGAGGTGATGAACATAGCGAAAGATCACAAGGTCAATGAGCAGATTCGCGTCCGGCAGATTCGTCTGATCGGCGGGGAAGGCGAGCAGGTGGGCATTATCGACACGCGCGATGCGATGAACATGGCGCGTGAGGCGGGGCTGGACCTGGTGATGGTCAGTCCGCAGGCCGTGCCGCCCGTGTGTCGCCTGCTCGATTATGGCCGCTTCCGCTACGAGCAGCAGCAGAACGAACGAGAAAACCGCAAGCGTGCGCGTGGTCAGGAAGTCAAGGCCATCAAGTTCCGGGTCAAGATCGACGCGCACGACTTCAAGACCAAGACCGGGCATGTGCGCCGCTTCCTGGAAGACGGCCACAAGGTCAAGGTCACCATCATGTTCCGTGGCCGCGAGCGCACCCACCCGGAACTGGGCGAACGCATCCTGGTGCGCGTGGCCGAGACCCTGGCCGACATCGGCGTGCCGGAAAGCAACCCCAGCATGATGGGCATGGACATGAACATGATCATGACCCCCAGGGTGGCGCCCGCCCCCAAGAAGGAGCGCGGCGACGACGACAGCGATGGTGCGGCCACCCCGGCCCAGCCTGCCCAGTCGCAGCCTGCTCAGGCCCAGCCCGCCGCCGCGTCCGAAGCCCCGCAGGCCGAGGCCCCGGCCACGGACGCCAGGACGGACGCGCCCGCCGAGGCCCCCGCCTCCGCGTAACGCCCGGCAGCACAAACGGCCTGCCCCTGGGGTGGGCCGTTTTTCGTTTTGCGCTGTCCGGAGAGGTTGTTCTGGCACGCTCCTGCCAGCGTTACCCGGATCACTTGTTGTCACCGCTTTATTTTGTAAACTAGGCAGACCGCCGCGAGGACGGAATATCGCGCCACCCCATTTCCGAACAGGAGGAGTTTCCTATGATCAAGATGTACACCACCACCTGGTGCCCCGACTGCCACGCCACCAAGCGCGCCCTGAGCAGCAAGGGGCTGGCCTTCGAGGAAATCAACATCGAGCAGGACGAGCAGGCCGCCGAGTACGTCATGAGCGTTAACGGGGGCCGACGCAGCGTGCCCACCCTGGTCAGCGGCGACGTGGCCCACAGCCTCAGCGGCTTTCGCCCGCAGAAACTGGACGTCTTCCTGGCCGAGGCTGGGCTGTAGGACCGGGTTTCCAGCAGGGCATGCTCAGCAGAGAAACGGTGCGGTGACTGGCGACAGTCCGCACCGGTTTTCATGGGCGGTCTGCGGACCCTGCATTCCCGGCGGGTGTTACCCCTTGAGGCCCAGCAGTTCGGTAGTGGCGGGTTCGGCGGTGGCCCTGACGCGCAGGAGAGAAGGCTATTCCACTCCCGCCAGGAACGCCGCCAGCGGCCAGGAGCGCCCGCCGCCCTGGCGCACCCACTGGATCTCTCCGTTCTCCGTGCGCCCGAAGTGGTACGCCTCGCCCACCGAGCCGAAGCCGCCCTCCGGTTCCGGGCACAGGGTATTGGCGTCCTGCACGGTCAATTGCACGGCGCTGACGGACGGGTCACCCAGCGGGGTCAGGGCCACCAGCCGTCCGCCCAGATTCACGATGTCGAACAGGCCCCAGGCGTTGGCAAAGCGTCCGGTGAAGGAGTCCAGATCGTGCGCGGTGTCCGCCGTCTTCTCTGCGTTCTCGTGCGCCAGATCGATTAAACGGATCAGGTTGCCCGCCCATTCGGTGGCCGGGCCGCCCAGCGTGTTGGTCAGCACTGAGACCGACAGTCCGGTCCTGGGATCAAGCCACGACTGCGTGATGTGGCCGGGAAAGCCCCCGGAGTGGCCCACCAGCGTGCGTCCGCCGATCTCGTCCAGAATCAGGCCCAGGCCGTAGCCGCGCCGGGTGGGTTTGGTGATTTCTGACTCGCGCCGCGCCATCAGGCGTTTGGAGGCGTCCGAGAGCAGACCGTCACGGCCCAGGGCGTGCCGCGCCCAGTAGGCGGTCAGCGCCTCGGCGGTGCCGTAGAAGCCGGTGGCCGCCGCCAGCGCGCGGGTGTCGGAGGACGGCAGCGTGCGGCGGGCATCGTTGCCAAACAGGCGTGCGCCGTGGCCGGTGGCCAGCTCGGCCTCGCGCTCGGGGGGCAGTTCTGCGCCCAGGTCACTCAGCTCCAGCGGGCCGGTGATGTGGGTCTGGATGTAGTCGCCGTAGCTCTCGTCACTCGCCGCCTCCACAATCAGGCCCAGCAGGCCGTAGCCGATGTTGGAGTATTTGAAGTGCTGGTTCTGCGGAAACACCGCCTCGGCGCGGGCAAAGTCCAGCAATATCTGCCGATCCGGAAAGGCGTGCATCTGCTGCCAGTAGTCGCTGTCGGCCCCGTCGCGGTTGATGCCGGACTGGTGGCCCAGCAGCGCCCGCACGGTCATGTCGGCGGCGGATGAGCCTTGCAGTTCCGGCAGCCAGTGGCCCGCCGTGTCGTCCAGGCGCAGCTTTCCGGCCTCCACCAGTTGAAAGATGGCGGTGGCCGTGAAGGTCTTGGAATGCGAGGCGATGCGGAACAGGTGCCGGGTGGTCAGCGCCTCGCCGGTGTCCTCGTTGGCCTGCCCCAGCGCGAACGACGTTGCCAGCTCGTCGCCCACGCGCACGGCCACCTGCACGCCGGGAATGCGCTGAAAGTCTCGCCCGTATTCCAGCCAGCGTTCCAGGTAGGGGGCGACGTGCCGGACGGTTTCCAGAAGGCTCATGCCCCAGAGTTTAGAGCGCGGACTCTGGAGCGCGGCGCGGCAGACTGTCCCGCACTGTGGGCGGCACCCCGGCCACGGTTTCCCCCGGCCCGGCCCGTTACGCTGCCCCCATGACCGCCCTGCCCACGCTGCTGACCATCGGCTATGAAGGTGCCCAGATGGACGCCTTTCTGGACACGCTGGCCGCGCACGGCGTCACCGTACTGGTGGACACCCGCGAACGCGCCCAGAGCCGCCGCCCCGGCTACAGCAAGACCGCGCTGGGGCTGGCGCTTGCGGAGCGCGGCATCGACTATCGCCACCTGCGCTCGCTGGGCACGCCACCCACGCTTCGCAAGATGTACCGGCTGGATAGGGATTTTGCCGCCATGAAGGCCGGGTACACCCTGCACCTCGCCACGCAGACGGACGCGCTGGAGGAACTTGGCGCATTGGCCGCCCGCGAGCGCGTGTGCCTGCTGTGCTACGAGGCGAACGCGCAGGAGTGCCACCGATCCTTGATCACAGAGAGGTTGCAGAAGATGGAACTGGTGGGCGCGGTGGAGGATTTGACGGTTAGGGCGGCTTGAAAATTGCGAGCATGCTTTAATCAGCCCCTTTCGATCAGGCAAGATTATCGATGAAGATGGTGCCCGCTGATTATTGTTATGCTAATGATCGGTTATAGTATAATGGCGGATATTGCAGAAAAGAATAGTAGAAATATTATCACAATTAGGCTGGTATTTTCTTTAAAAGAGCGGGTTCCGCGCAAATCTTCCTGATACTTTTTAATTTGCTTCTTGTGCTGATCTATTTTCTGCCTCTCTTCTGGAGAGTCAAATAGATTATGTTTTTCTATGTAGTGGATCTGTTCACGCAGCTTCGAGATTTTATTTCGTTTGTCTGACCTATTTTTGTCTTGCCCGAAACTAATTACAAGCAGTATTGTGAGTAGTGGGATGGAAATCATCAATATCTTTAGAACATCACGGCTGTTATCGGGTTTACCTGAAATGTCTTTGATGCCCTCAATCCGTGCTGAAATTTGTACATTTGGCTGGCAGTCTTTGGTAATGAATCTAATCGTTGCAGAGTCCTTCGGATTCATCAGGCTCGGTTTAAATTTTGCCGAAAAACTGTCGCTAAGAATGTTTTCTGAAAAACCAGAGATCGCTTCTTCTGGATTGGATTCGATGATATTTGCCTCTAATATTCTACAAACCTTTCCAAAACCTATCGATATGCCCTCAATAATTTCCGAAGATTTAATTGTCTGATTACCGGTATTGGAAATCTTGATGTCGGTAATATACAACTTATCTGCAATTACATTTTTATAAGTTAATTGTACATCTGGCAAAGATGCTTCGAATACTTTATTTGTGGAGTATTGATAGCTAACTGAGCGTACCTGACGCTGAAAATACAATACGGATAGGGTGGCTAATATGGTGAGAATTCCAACTATAATCGGAATCTCTTGGCCCCTGATGCTGATCCTGTATTTGTCTTGAGGCGTATCGATCAAACTAGATCGTCCTCATATCGAATCTTTCGATCATCATGTGGTACTTCACGCCCGCATCCCCCCGCTCCCGTTCTGCTTGTTCATCCATGCCGGGGGCTTGGGCGCGAAGCGGCCCAGGATGGTCTGCTGATCGTAGGCCAGATAGGCGTCCATCCACGGGAAGGTCTGGTTCAGCACCCGGATCGCGTCGGGGCTGCCCATGCCGTGATCAAGCTGGTAGACCACGAACTGCTCCGGCGTTTGCAGCCGCAGGTAGGTGGGCATGCTGCCCGCGTGTTCGTCCAGCAGGCTCTGAAACTCGCCCACGGCGTCCGGGCTGGCGGTTTCCAGATCGATGTTCACGTACATGACCTTCGGCACCTCGGCCAGTTGCTCGATGCTCACCAGTTCCTCGGCAATGGCGCGCAGGCCGCCGTCCTCGGATTCCAGCTCCACGATCACCAGGGCGGGCGTGTCGTTGATCAGCTTTTCCTGAATGCGGTCATAGGCGCGGCTGAAGGCCACCAGCTCGGTCTGCCCGGACTCGTCGGCCAGGATGAAACGGGCCATCATGCCGCCGGATTTGGTGGGCTTGCGGACCACGCTTTCCACCATGCCCGCCAGCACCGCTTTAATGCGCTTGCCGGGGGCGACGTTCTGGGTGATAAACCACGTGTCCAGGTCACTAATTCGGCAACTGGCCGCCTCGCGCAGCCCCTCGTGCTGCTCCAGCGGGTGGCCGGAGATGTACAGGCCCAGCGCGTCCTTCTCGATGCTCAGGCGTTCCAGATCGGTCAGGGGCGTGAAAGTGGATTTCAGCGGCGGCTCCGGCGCGGTTTCCTCCAGCCCGAACAGCGCGTCCATGCCGCTACTGATCATGGAGGCGGCCCCCTGCGCCCAGGCCAGCGTCTCTTCCATGCTGTCCAGCAGCTGCCGCCGCTCCCCGAAGGCGTCGAAGGCCCCACTCTTGATCAGGTTTTCCAGTGCCTTGCGGTTGCAGGTCTTGTTGTCCACGCGGGAGCAGAAGTCGGCGAACGACTTGAAGCGCCCGCCGCGCTCGCGTTCCTCCAGGATGCGCTGCACTGCGGCCTCGCCCAGCCCCTTGATGGCGTACATCCCGAACAGGATTTCCTCTCCGGCCACCGCAAAATCCGGAGCCGAGCGGTTGATGTCCGGCGGCAGCACCTTCACGTCCATCTTGCGCGCGTCACTGATGTACTCGGCCACCTTGTCGGAATCGCGCCGTTCTACGGTGAGCAGGGCCGCCATGAACTCAACGGGGTAGTTGGCTTTCAGCCACGCGGTCTGGTAGGTGATGACCCCGTAGGCGGCACTGTGCGACTTGTTGAATCCATAGTTTGCGAACGCGTCCAGCAAATCAAAGAGTTTGTTGGCCTCGTCCTTGGGAACTTCATTGGTCTTCGCACCCGCCACAAACAGGTCACGCTGCTTGGCCATTTCCGCCACGTCTTTCTTGCCCATCGCGCGGCGCAGCAAATCGGCCCCGCCCAGACTGAAGCCCGCGACTTCAGAGGCGATCTGCATGATCTGTTCCTGGTACACCGGAATCCCATAGGTTTCGGCCAGAATCTTTTCCAGAAACTGCGCGGAGGTGGGAAAGCCGTCGCGCACGTAATCCACTTCCTCCAGGCCGTGGTGGCGGCGAACATAGGTGGGAATGTTCTCCATCGGGCCGGGTCGGTACAGCGCGCTCAGGGCGATGATGTCGGCCAGCCGGCGCGGTTTCAGGCGGCGGGAGGCGTCGGCGATGCCCGCCCCTTCCAGCTGAAACACGCCCTTGGTGTCGCCCCGGCTCATCAGCTCGTAGGTCTTGGCGTCGTCGAAGGGAATGGCGTCGAAGTCGATCTCGATCTTCTGCGACTCGCGCATGATGCGCTTGGCCTCATCCAGAAACGACAGCGTCCGCAGGCCCAGGAAGTCCATCTTGATCAGGCCGATGTCCTCCACAGCCTTCATGTCGTACTGGCAGACCATGCCCATGCCGGAGGTGTCGCGCATCACCGGCACCAGGTCGGTCAGCTTGTCGCGCCCGATCACCACCCCGGCGGCGTGGACCGAGGCGTGGCGGGTCAGCCCCTCCAGCTTCTGCGCGAACTCGTAGGCTTCCAGCAGTTGCGCGTCGCTTTCCAGCAATTGCGCGATGTCCGGCACGGCGTCCCGGGCCTGCTCCAGAGAGTAGCTCTTGCCGAACTTGATCGGAATCAGCTTGCTGACCTTGTCCACCTTGGCGTATTCCAGGCCCATCACGCGGGCCACGTCCTTCAGGCAGGCCTTGCTCGCCATGGTCCCGAAGGTGGCAATCTGCGCCACCTTGTCCTCGCCGTACTTGTCCTGCACGTACTGGATGACCTCGATGCGGCGGGCGTCGTTGAAATCGATATCGAAGTCGGGCATCGAGATGCGGTCCGGGTTCAGGAAGCGCTCGAACAGCAGCTCGAATTCCAGCGGATCGAGGTTGGTGATGCGCATGGCGTAGGCCACCAGCGAGCCTGCCCCGGACCCGCGCCCCGGCCCCACGCTGATGCCCTGATCCTTGGCCCAGTTGATGTAATCGGCCACGATCAGGAAGTAGTCGGGAAAGCCCATGTTGTTGATGACCGAAAGTTCGTACTCGGCGCGGCGCAGCAGCACCAGGGCGTGGGTGTGGTGCGCGCGGCAGGTGGTTTCTTCCTCGCTGCCGGGATCGAGCTGGATGGCCGTGTCGCTGGCCTCGCCCCTGCTGCGCTGCCAGTCGGTGCAGGCGTAGTCGGGCAGCGGGCCTTCTTCCGCCGCTTTCTCCATCACCTCCAGCGCCGGGTACAGGGTGTATTTCTCGCCCGCCGCCTTGCCGCGTGCCTCCCACTCGCTGCCTAAAAAGGCCACCAGGGTCAGCAGCGTGTCCAGGTCACAGGTGCGGGCGTCGCAGCCCTGGGTGCGCGACAGCACGCGTTCGCGCTCGTCCGGCTCCAGCACCGCCAGGCTTCGCACGGCATACTCGCGCAGCAGCGCCTCAGTGACGTGGTGCGGGTAACGCTTGAGGCTGCCGGCGTAGGTCTGCACGCGCAGTTCCTCGGCCATGGTGCGGCCTTCCGGGATGGGCAGCGCGGGCATCTGGTACACCCGTTTCTTGCCCACCGGGAGGTCAACGTTGCACAGGTCGGCAATCCGGGCGGTGTTGTCGAACACTTCCTCGCCCCACTCGCTGGGCGGCAGGGCGCGGCGCATCTCGTCCAGATCCTTGACGTAGAACTCGTCGCAGGGGAACTTGAAGCGGTTCTCGTCGGCCAGCGTGGCCTTCGTCTGGATCGCCAGCAGCGTCTCGTGGGCGGTGGCGTCGGACTTCTTGACGTAGTGGCCGTCGTTCGTCGCCACCATGCCGATGCCCAGCTCCTGCGCCCAGGCTTTCAGAATCGGGTTGTTCCTCGCCTGTTCAGGCAGCCCATGGTCCTGAATCTCGATGAAGTAGTTCTCGCCGAACAGGTCGCGGTACCACAGCAGACGCTGTTTGGCCTCGGCCTCGCGCCCCTGCATCAGCAGTTGCTGCACCTCCGAACCCAGGCAGCCGGAGAAGGCGATGATGCCCTTGTGGTGCTCGGTCAGCAGCTCGTGGTCGATGCGCGGCTTGTAGTAGTAGCCCTCGGTGTAGCCCCGGCTGCTCAGGCGGCATAGGTTCTGGTAGCCCTCGAAGTCGCGGGCCAGCAGCGTGAGGTGAAAGATGCCCTTCTCGCCGCTGACGCCGGGTTTCTTGTCACGCCGCGTGCCCATGCCCGGCACCACGTAGGCCTCGTAGCCCAGAATGGGCTTGACCTGCGCGGCCTGCGCGTAGTTGTAGAAATGCACCGCGCCGTGCATGTTGCCGTGATCGGTCATGGCGCACGCGGCGTCCTGGCCCTCCGGCGTGACCTCTTTCACCCACTTCAGAAGGTCCTTGAGCTTGGCGGCGCCGTCCAGCAGGCTGTATTGCGTGTGCTGGTGCAGATGTGCGAACCGGCCGCTGTACTGGGTGGGCGCGCAGCACGAGCCGTCCGGCAGATGAATATGGGACTTAGTGGGATCGGCGGGCGCGGTCATGGCTCAAGGATAGGCCGGGGCGGGGTGCGGTGTCCGTGACCCTGGGGGTTGACGGCCCGATACAGGCCGGGCCTGGAATGCTTAAACTCCACCATGACCGTCCGCCCCTCTGGCATCCGCCCCGCTACCCCCGCCGACGCCCCGGCCATCGCCCGCATTCACGTCGCCAGCTGGCGTGAAACCTACGCGGGCCTGATGCCGGACGACTTTCTGGACCGGATGACAGGCGAGGACATGCGGGAGCGGCGCGAGGTGAGCTGGGGGCGCACCATCATCCGGAGGCTGGAAACCGTACTGGTGGCTGAGCTGGATGGAACGGTGGTGGCCTTCGCCTCTGCTGGTCCGGCCCGTGACCATCCCGGTTTTGAAGCCGAATTGATGACGCTGTACGCGCTGAAATCCGTTCAGGGGCGGGGGCTGGGGCGGGCACTGTTCGGGGAAGTTGTGCAGACGCTCAGGGCAGACGGCATGCAGAATCTGGCGCTGTGGGTGCTGGACACCAACCCCACACGGGCGTGGTATCTGCGCCAGGGCGGACGCGAGGCGGGCGAGAAGCTGGACGGGGCGCTGCGCGAGGTGCGGGTGGTCTGGGACCGGCTGCCCGATGGTGGCCTGCCGTGAGGCCCTGGGCACCCCAGTGGGGCGGGCCGCCCCGCCGTATGACGGTCTGGCCAGGATTGCCCGCTATACTGTCCCATCTTCAAACCAACAGGACGCCGTGAACCCCACGGTTTATGGGCGTCGACAGGGGGATTGCCATGGGAATTGATCGTCGTAAGTTTTTGAAGGGAGCGGCCGTAACTGCTGCGGCCAGCACCGTCTTCTCGCCGCACAGCTTTGCCCAGACTGGCAACGTGCGCTGGAAATGCGCCACGAGCTGGCCCAAGAGCCTGGACGTGCTGTTCGGCGGCGCCCAGATGATCGCCGACCGCGTCAGCGCCATGACCGACGGCAAGTTCACCATCCGCGCCTATGAGGCGGGCGAACTGGTGCCGGGCCTGCAGGTGCTGGACGCCGTGCAGCAGGGCACCGTGGAGTGCGGCCATAGCGCCGGGTACTACTACGTGGGCAAGAACCCCACCCTGGGCTTTGCCACCGGCGTTCCCTTCGGCCTGACCGCCTCCGAGCAGAATGCCTGGCTGTACAGCGCGGGCGGCCTGGAACTGATCCGCGAGGTCTACGATGATTTCGGGATCATCAACTTCCCGGCGGGCAACACCACCGCGCAGATGGGCGGCTGGTTCAAGAAGGAAGTCAAGACAGCCGCAGACTTCAAGGGTCTCAAAATGCGCATTCCCGGGATCGGCGGTCAGGTTATGGCCAAGCTGGGCGTGAATGTGCAGGTGTTGCCTGGCGGTGAGATCTACCTGGCACTGGACCGTGGAGCCATCGACGCCGCCGAGTGGGTGGGTCCGCATGACGACGAGAAGTTGGGTCTGCAAAAAGCTGCCAAGTTCTACTACTACCCCGGCTGGTGGGAACCCGGCGCCACCTTTGACATGATGGTGGGCAAGAAGGCCTACGCCGCGCTGCCCAAGGCCTACAAGGAAATCCTGGCCAGCGCCTGCGCCGAGGCCAACCTAGCCGTGGCCGCCGATTACGACGCCAAGAACCAGGCCGCGCTGCAGCGCCTGAAGAAGGGCGGCACCCAACTGCGCCGCTATTCCAACGACATCCTTAAGGCAGGCAGCAAGGCCGCGCAGGAACTGCATGCCGAAAACTCGGCCAAGAACGCTGGCTACAAGAAGGTATACACGCCCTGGGATTCCTTCCGCCGCAGCATTCATTCCTGGCATCAGGTCAATGAGAAGCCGCTGATGGACTTCACCGGCTGAACGAGCCCTGGATGCGAAGGGTGCCCGTACTGTTTTAGTACGGGCACCCTCTCTGTTTTGGTGACGGCAGGGGGCGAGGGAGGTAATCCCCACCCCCGTGGTGGTTACGGTCCTGCGGCGCGCAATCCCGTCAGGCCGGGGAAGGCCACACAGAGGGCCAGCACGAACAGCTGAATAAAGATGAACGGGATGACCCCCCGGTAGATGTCGCTGGTCGCCAGCTGTTTGCCCGCGATGCCACGCAGGTAGAACAGCGAGAACCCGAAGGGAGGGGTCAGGAAGCTGGTCTGGAGATTGATGCCCAGCAGAATGCCGTACCAGATCATATCGACACCCAGCTCGCGCGCGACAGGCGCAAAAATAGGCAGCAGGATAAAGGCGATCTCGAAGAAATCCAGGAAGAAGCCCAGGATGAAAATGGCCAGGTTGGTCAGAATCAGGAAGCCCAGCACCCCGCCCGGCAGGTTGGCCAGGATGTTCTGCATGAACAGGTCGCCGTCCAGCGCCCGGAACACCAGCGAGAACGAGGTGGAGCCGATCAGGATGAAAATCACGAAGGTGGTCAGCCGGGCGGTGGAGAGGGTCACCTCCCATAGTCCGCCGCGCGTCATCTTGCGGTTGGCAATGGCCAGCAGCACCGCGCCCAGCGCCCCGACCGCCCCGGCCTCGGTGGCGGTGGCCAGGCCGAAGAAGATCGAGCCCAGCACCGCAAAAATCAGCAGCAGCGGCGGAATCATGGCCCGCAGCACCTGCAGGGCCATCGCCGAAGGCCGGATGTTCAGCTCGGCGGCGGGCATGGCCGGGGCGAGATTGGGACTCAGGGCCGAGCGCACGATCACGTAGGCGACATAGAGGGCCGCCAGCATCAGGCCCGGCACCAGCGATCCCAGGAACAGGTCGCCCACCGACACACCCAGTTCGCTGCCCAGCACCACCAGCACCACGCTGGGAGGGATGACCTGCCCCAGCGTCCCGGACGCTGCAATCACGCCGCTGGCCAGCCCCTTGTCGTAGCCGTAGCGCAGCATGATCGGCAGGCTGATCAGTCCCATTGTGACCACTGTGGCGGCCACCACGCCGGTGGTTGCGGCCAGCAGCAGGCCCACCAGCACCACGGCCACCGCAATGCCGCCGCGCAGGCGCCCGAACAGCAGCCCCGCCGTCCGCAGCAGGTCCTCGGCCAGTCCGCTCTTGCCCAGGATGCCGCCCATGAACACGAAATACGGAATGGCCAGCAACGTGAAGTTGCTCATGGTCCCGAAGACACGGTCCGGAATGGCCCGCAGCAGCAGCGTATCGAACTGGCCTGTACTCAGACCGATCAGGCCAAAGATGATTGCGGTTCCGGCCAGCGAGAAGGCCACTGGGAAACCGCTGAAGATGAGGATAAACGCGCCCAGAAACATCCACAGCCCAATCGCTTCCATTACTTCTTCCTCAGGTCGTCGTTCATTTTGCGTTCGGCCTCGTCGGGAAGGCCCACCAGCAACCCATCCAGCCCGGCGCGGTCCAGGTGGACTTCAGCGGCCAGGGCAGCCACCTCGTCCAGCTCATCCTGGGTGCGGTACTCGTAGTGGCCGGTCAGGGCGCCCGCCGCCTTGATCGCCTCGCTGATGCCCTGAATAAACAGCAGCACGAAACCGATGGGCAGCAATAGCTTGATTGGCCAGCGCAGCAACCCACCCGGATCAGAACTGCCCTCCTGAATGCCGTAACTCAGCTGGAACCACGGAATCGCCACCCACAGCACGATCACGCAGAACGGCAGCAGGAACAGCACGGTGCCGATCAGGTTAATCAGCGCCCGGCGTCTGGGGGCCAGCCGTCCGTACAGCACGTCCACCCGCACATGCTCGTCCACGCTCAGCACGTACGCGCCGCCCAACAGAAAGATCACGCTGAACAGGTACCACTGCAGTTCCAGCAGGGAATTGCTGCTGAAGGCGGTGCCCAGATAGCGGTCGGCAAAACGTCCGAAGACGTTAAAGAGGCCCACGCCGATCATCAGCAGGGTAACCCCGCCGATCACGACTCCCAGCCAGGATGAAAAACGGTCTATTGCGCGCGCAAGTCCCAGCAGAGCTGGCATTCCCACCCCTTTTGAACGATTCGCCTGCACTTTGCATTGCACGGTGAAACCGCTCCCTTAGAATTTGTTTACTTGCGGAGTATACGTGTCCTGGCGCGGCTAGCGTTTGCGGCCCTGGCGGCCGGCCCGCCAGACGGCCCACATCAGCAGGGGCTGCAGCGGCAACCGGGCCCAGGCCACCCACGCGGGCACACCAAACTTCTGCGGCTCCTGCGCCATGTAGACGTTGGCGGGGAAGACGGCCAGCAGCAGAACCAGCAGCCCCCAGCGTGCGGCTGGCCGGGTGGCCGGGTGCAGCAG
Source organism: Deinococcus aerolatus (assembly GCF_014647055.1). Lineage (NCBI taxonomy): Bacteria > Thermotogati > Deinococcota > Deinococci > Deinococcales > Deinococcaceae > Deinococcus > Deinococcus aerolatus. Next base: position 113,292 of record NZ_BMOL01000011.1, read on the forward strand.
CCCCAGCCCGCCGGCCAGTTCTGCCGCGCCGCTGATCAGGGTAGCCGCCTGGGCGGGCATAGGCAGGCCCGGCGGCACGATGCGGTCAAAGAACTGCGGCGCGACAAAATGCGTGAGGCCTGCGGCGACGAACACGGCCGCCAGCGCCAGCACGCCGGGGGTGGGACGGGGAGATTCGAACATGTTCCACTGTAGCGGCACGGGCGCAGCAGACGGGGCCAGGAGATTTCGCCTCCTGGCCCCATGTTGAACGTCTCTGTGTGGCTCTGATTGTTAGCCCTGCTTGGTGGCCGGCACCGAACGTGCCTCTTCGACGTCCTTCTTCTCTTTCAGGCCGTCGTGCTCATTGTTGCGGGCTGCGTTGGCCTCGCGGTCGTTGTTGCCCTTGAAAGAGGGTTTGCGATCATGTTCGATCTCGTGCACCTCTTTCTTGTTGCGGTCGTACTCCTCGGGCAGGCTGGTGTGGCCACTGTTCTTGTCGTCTTTGTCTGGCATGCCGGTAGCCTGTCATCTCCGCGTCCGGGCAGGGACAGGAGAAGCTCAAGCCCCATTTAGAGATGAAGGTGGGCTCAAGCCCTCATAGCCTGGGCAGCGTCACGCCGCGCTGGCCCTGGTACTTGCCCTTGCGGTCCCCGTAGGTTACTTCAGGACGCTCGCCCTCGAAAAACAGCAGCTGGACGCAGCCCTCAAAGGCGTACATCTTGGCGGGCAGCGGCGTGGTGTTGGAGAATTCCAGCGTGACGTGGCCTTCCCAGCCGGGCTCCAGCGGCGTGACGTTCGCCACAAGGCCGCAGCGTGCGTAGGTCGATTTGCCCAGCGCCACCACCATCACCGTGTCGGGAATTTTCAGGTATTCCAGGCTGCGGGCCAGGGCAAAGGAGTTGGGCGGAATGATGATCTCGTTGGCGGTGATGTCCACGAAGCTGCGCTCGTCGAAGTGCTTGGGATCAACGATGGCGCTGTTGACGTTGGTAAAGATCTTCCACTCGTCGGCGCAGCGCAGGTCGTAGCCGAAGCTGCTCAGGCCGTAGCTGATCACCTGCTGGTTCTCGGCGGTGCGGACCAGCCGGTCCTCAAAGGGGTCGATCATGCCCGCATGGGCCAGTTCACGGATACGCCAGTCGGGCAGAATGCTCACGCCCGCCATGCTACGGCAAACCGGCGTGCCTCAGGCTTGTGGGAGGGCCGCGGCTGTTCCACTTCACCGCAGCGCACATCTGGAAGGTCCTGACCCAGCGTGACCTCCGTCCGCCGCCCTGGGTGCGCCTCCCACAGCGTGGAGGACGGGTGAGGAACCCGCGTGGCCCGGCTCCATCGGCAGTTGACCCCCCGCGCCCGCCGCCGTTATACTTCTGTCCGCCGCGCCGTGAGGCCGGAACAACCGTAGGGATATGGTGTAATGGCAGCACAACAGATTTTGGATCTGTTTGTTCAGGTTCGAATCCTGGTATCCCTGCCACAACCGCGACAGGCAGCCTCCGCTCAGCTCGGAGGCTGTCCTTTTTGTGCTTACCCACGTCACGTAGGGTCTCATGAAACCCAACGTCAGCTTCCTCACCTTCAGTCAGCTGGCCTTCACCGGGCGTCAGGCAGCGGGGCGTAGCGTGGACACACAAGCAGGGCGCGCCGCGAAAGCGTGCTGGGAGCCCTCCCGGCGCAGCGGACACGCGGACTGCCTTGACCCGGAGGTCCGACATGATTTCATTTAATAAGCCCGCCTTGCTGCTCGTCGTCTCCGCCGCCCTGCTGGGTGTGGCCGCGCCTGCACTGGCTGCGCCGAAGATCAGCGCCCAGAGCATCATCGTCAACCCGGTACCCACCACCCTCAGCGCCCGCGTGTGGGTAGACCGTGACCGCAGCGGCACACAGAACCCCAGCTACCGCATTGGCGAGCGCATCACGCTGTACACCAGCGTCAACGAGAACGCCTACGTCTACCTGTTCAACGTCAACCCGGACGGCAGCACCGACCAGATCCTGCCCAACCGCATCAGCGCCAGCAACTACGTGCGTGCCGGGCAGACCCGCGCCTTCCCGGCCAGCGGCGACCGGTTCACCTTCGATGTGGCTGGTCCCCACGGCCTGAACCGCGTGCTGGTGATTGCCAGCCGCCGTCCCCTGAGCCTGTCGGAGCTGAGCAGCTACCAGAACGGCGGGAGCTTTGCCACGGTCAAGCCCAGAACCAGCGAGGGGCTGGCCCAGGCGCTGAGCATCGTCGTCGATCCGGTGCCCAGTCCGGTGGTGCAGCCGGTGCCGCAGACCGACTGGATCAGTGACACGGCGTACTACACCGTCGTGTACTAGGGTTCAGGTGTGGGGTGGGGCGGGTGGGCCAGAAACGGCCTTCCCGCCCCACTGCGGTCGGTGCGTGCCGGACTGGAGATGGGGCTTGCTGCTCCACTCCCTCCTGGGGCGGTTCGGCGGGTCTGCAGCTGGGCGCATGTGGTATTAATTTTCTGTTAGCGTCCCGCTGTCTAGGGTCTGACGAGTCGTAAGATCCGGCGCGGAGACCGGCAGAATCCTGCAGGCCGCCGCACCACATTCTGGGAGAAGTTATGTCTGCAAGTCGTTCGCCCATCCAGTCCCACAACGGCATGTCACGGGCCGCACATCTGCCGCTCTGCCGCCCCCCGTTTCAGCGTGTGGCGGGACTGCCCACACCGGAACGTCCATGAAGTCGGTACCTCTGCGCGCTTCCGGGCGTGACCCCCGGTCCCCGGCCCCCGCCGGCTGGGCGGTGTGGCTGGCGCTGCTGGGCGCGGCCCTGCTGGTGGGGGTGCTGGCCGCCGAGCAGCCGCTGCTGGCCGGGGCGCTGACGGTCCTGATGGTGCTGTTCGCGGGCCTGACGCGCATGTGGCACCGGCTCTCAGAACTGGCCCTGGGTTTTCTGGGCGTTTCGCTGGTCGGCTACGCCTTTCTCGGAAAGGGTTACGCGTACATCGGGGTGCCGCCTCTGTTCGTGGGCGAGATTGCGCTGGCCCTCGGGCTGCTGGCCCTGCTGCGGGTGGGCGCGACCGGCATCCGTCACCACCGGGGTCTGCTGGCGCTGGTGTACGTGTTCATGTTTATTGGTCTGATCAACACGGTGCCGTACATCAGTCTCTACAAAATCGATGCCCTGCGTGACAGCGTAACTTGGCTGTATGCGGCCTTCGCGCTTATCGTAGCTGGGCTGTTGCTTCGCTTAAATTGGTTGGAACGTGTGACTCAGCAGTACGCCCGCCTCATCCCATGGTTCCTATTCGCCGCGCCCCTGAGCTTCATCGTTTACAAACTGTTCAAAAACGGTATTCCAGCGTGGCCGGGCAGCGATACCCCACTGCTGTATCCCAAGGGGGGTGACATCGGGGTGCATCTGGCGGGCATTGTGGCTTTCTTGCTGCTGGGGCTACATCATCACTTCAATGTGTCGCAAAGCCGCCGGAGCTGGCACGAATGGCTATGGTGGAGTCTGATTGTGTTGGGCGTCCTGGCGACGTCCGAGAGCCGTGCCGCGACGCTGGTCATCACCGCCAGCGGGTTGCTCATTGTTCTGCTGCGCCCGCGCAGCGGCTGGGGTCGGCCGTTGTATCTGGTGGCCGTGGTGCTGACACTGCTGGTTGCCACCAACTTCAGCGTCAATCTCGGTGGCCAGCGCGATATCTCCGCCGAAGGGCTGTTGCTCAATGCCCAAAGCGTCGCTGGAGATTCCGGCTCGGACGTGCGCGAGGGCACCCGTACCTGGCGACTGAATTGGTGGAACGACATCGTGGACTACACCATTTACGGTCCATATTTCTGGACCGGCAAAGGCTATGGTATCAACTTGGCCGACTCTGATGGTTATCAGGTGAAACGGGAACACTCGCTGCGTAATCCGCACAACGGCCACATGACTTTCCTGGCCCGTTCCGGCGTGCCGGGTTTCCTGGCCTGGGTGGCGTTGCAACTGGCCTTCGGCTTCAGCCTGCTGCGTGCCTACGCCCGCGCCCGCGCCACCGGGCAAACGACCTGGGCCAGCCTGAATCTATGGCTCTTCGCGTACTGGCTGGCCTTTCTGGTCAATGCCAGCTTTGACGTGTACCTGGAGGGGCCGCAGGGCGGCATCTGGTTCTGGAGCGTGTTCGGTTTCGGCCTCGCGGCCCTGGAAACCCAGCGTCGTCAGGCTGCGGCCCTCTCCGGAGCCCCTTCTACCACGGCCCCCCTGCCTGCCCCCCTCAAGGAGTTCTGAATAATGTCGCTGCCTATCCCCTCCGATCCGCGCTCCGCCGCGCCTGCTCCGCCTGCTTCACCCGCCGTGGGGGCGTCTCCGCACCCTGCCCTGACCTCCCGCTCGATTCTGGGAATGCGGGTGGATGTCACCACCTACGCGGACGCCACGGCCAGGGTCATGGCCTGGGCGCGGGCGGGTCAGGGGCGCTACGTCTGTGCCTCCAACGTTCACATGGTCATGGAGACCAGCGACAGCGCCGAGTTCCGGGATGTGGTGAACGGGGCCGATCTGGTGACGTCCGACGGCGTGCCGCTGGTGTGGGCCTTGAAGGCGCTGGGGGTGCCACAGGCCGAGCGCGTGTACGGCCCCACCCTGATGCTGCACGTCTGCGAGGCCGCGGCCCGTGAAGGGGTGCCCATCGCCCTGTACGGCGGTACGCCTGAGAGTCTGGAGGAGTTCGTGCTGTTCCTGCACGCCAACTATCCGGGCATCGAGATCGCCTGCCTGATCGCTCCACCGTTCCGTCCCCCCACCCCCGAGGAAGACGCGTACTACACGCAGCAGCTGGTCGACTCCGGAGCGCGCATCGTGTTTGTGGGCATCGGCTGCCCCAAGCAGGAACGCTGGATGGCCGCCCACACCGGGCGTCTGGACGCGGTGCTGCTGGGCATGGGGGCTGCCTTCGACTTTCATACGGGGCGGGTCCGGCAGGCCCCCGCCGCCATGCAGCGGCTGGGCTTGGAATGGCTGTTCCGCCTGTTCATGGAGCCGCGCCGCTTGTGGAAGCGCTATGCCAAACATAACCCGCGCTTCGTGGGCAGGTTCCTGCTGCAACTGCTGGGCCAGAAGATCATTAACCGGGGGCGCAGGGCGAGCCGGGATTAAGGAAGGGCCAGGAACCCGCAATCGCTCTACCGGTGAAGGAGGTGGTCCAGAATGCTGTCCGCACTTCTGACCGAATTGGCCCTGTGCAATCCGTCCTCGCCTGAAGAGGCGTGGAACGCTGCTGTCCAGATGCTTGCCGAGCAGGGTCTGGGGACGGCTTCCGGCCAGGTTAAAGGGTGCCCGCGGACGGCCTTTGTGGGACTGGCTTCACACGGCCTGATCAGTGGCTTCTCCGCTCCGTCTCCCAGACCCTTGAATCAAAATGCCCGCTATGCCCTGAGCGCTTACCGCCTGTAACTTGCTGACCACTGCTTGCTGAACCGCACGTCGGACTGGTGGCAGGCTGTCGCCACCGAACGGAACATTGATCGCAAAGGGCACAACGGCGTGTTGAATGTCGTCAGTCCGCTGATTAAGCGCGGGGCCTCTGCTCCGGCTGCGGCGACACCTTTGACCTGAACAGCGAAGGCTGGGTCGGGCCTGCCGCAGAAGATGACGTGCAGCCTTCTGCCGACGCTCTATCCTTGAGTCGATGCTGACCGCCTTCGCCACGCTGCTGTGCGTCACGGCGCTGCTGGCGTATCTCAACGAACGCTTTGTCCACTTCCCCACCACTGTGGGCGTCACGCTGTCAGGGGCGCTGGCGAGCATCGTGCTGATTGCGCTGGATGCGCTGGGGCTGATTCCCGGCGTGCGCGGCTGGGCGGCGGAACTGCTCAAAACGCTGAACTTCACCAATTTTGTCCTCAACGGTATTCTGGCCGTGCTGCTGTTCGCGGGTGCATTAAGTCTGGACGCCCGGCAACTGCTGCGCCAGCGTGGCAGCATCCTGACCCTGGCCTTTCTCAGCACGCTGATCAGTACCTTCCTGATCGGCTTCGCGGCGTATTTTGTCTTTAGGTGGGTGGGCCTGGATGTGCCGCTGATCTGGGCGCTGCTGTTCGGGGCGCTGATCAGCCCCACCGATCCGGTGGCGGTCTTGGATCTGCTGAAGCGGGCCAGGGTTCCGGCCAGAATTGAGACGCTGATTGCCGGAGAAAGCCTGTTCAACGACGGCGTCGGCGTGGTGATCTTTCTGGCCCTGGCCGGCATTGCCGGCAGCGGTGGGCGGCATGACGGTGATGTGGGCGCGTTGGACGTCCTGGTCCTGTTTCTGCGAGAGGCGGGCGGAGGGCTCCTGTTCGGGGCCGTGCTGGGTATGACGGGCTACCGCCTGCTGCGGAGCATCCACCAGCACGCCGTCGAAATTCTGGTCACGCTGGCCGTGGTGGTGGGCGGCTACGTGGCCGCCGCGGCGCTGGAAATCAGCGGTCCGCTGGCGATGGTGGTGGCAGGTCTGGTGATCTCGGCCAACCGACAGGAGGTGTTCGGCGAGGAAACCGGGGAACTGGTGGAGAGCTTCTGGGAGACCACCGAACAGGTGCTGAACATTCTGCTGTTTGCCTTTATCGGGCTGGACGTGCTGCTGACCCGCACCACCGGCGCGCAGCTGATCGCCAGCGCCGTGCTGATTGTCGTGGCGCTGGCCGCCCGCTGGATCAGTGTCGCTCTGCCTTTCGCGCTGGTCCGTGCCCGCGAGGGCTACGGTGCGTACACCGTGCGGCTGCTGACCTGGGGCGGTCTGCGCGGCGGCATTGCCATCAGTCTGGCCCTGAGTCTGCCTGCCAGCCCGTACCGTACGCATATCGTGACCGTGACCTACGCCATCGTGCTGTTCACGATTGCCGTGCAGGGACTGACCATTCTGCCGCTGGTCCGCAGGGCCGCCGCCGCCAGCCCGGACGCATGAACCGACGCTGATTGGAGTGTCCATCACATTGGTGGCGGCCCACAGGCAGCCCAATACCCCCATGACGACTTCACAGAAGACGATGTCCCGCGAGATCCAACTGGCCGCCCGTCCCCAGGGGGCGCCCAAAGACAGCGACTTCGCGCTGGTGGACCGCGAGCTGGGCCAGCCGAGGCAGGGCGAGGTGCTGGTCCGCAATCTGTTTCTGAGCGTTGATCCCTACATGCGCGGGCGCATGAACGACGTCAAGTCCTACACGCCCCCCTTCGCGCTGAACGAGACCATGACCGGCGGCGCGGTGGGCGAGGTCATCGCCTCGGGCGCGGACGGCCTGAGCGTGGGCGATCTGGTGCTGCACGATCAGGGGTGGCGCACCCACGCGCTGCTGCCGGCGAAGGCGGCGCGCAAGGTGGACGCGATGCAGAGCGTCTCGCCCAGCGCCTACCTGGGCATTCTGGGCATGCCCGGCCTGACCGCCTACGCGGGCCTGCTGGACGTTGCCGCGTTCAAGCAGGACGACGTGGTGTTCGTGTCGGGCGCGGCAGGCGCGGTGGGCAGCGCCGTGGGCCAGATCGCCCGCCTCAAGGGGGCCGGGCGCGTGATTGGCAGCGCCGGGTCCGCCGACAAGGTGTCGCACCTGACCGGCACCCTGGGCTTCGACGCCGCCTTCAATTACAAGGACGGCTCCGTCACCAAGCTGCTGCGCGAGGCCGCGCCGGACGGTATCGACGTGTATTTCGACAATGTGGGCGGCGATCATCTGGAGGCCGCGCTGTTCGCCTTCAACACCTTCGGGCGGGCGGCGCTGTGCGGGGCCATCAGCCAGTACAACGCCACCGAGGCTCCCAGCGCCCCGCGCAACTTGGCGCTGGCGATTGGCAAGCAGCTGACCCTCAAGGGCTTCATCGTCGGCACCTACAGCCACCGGTACGCCCAGTTCGTGCAGGAGGTGGGCGGCTGGATCGCGTCCGGCGAACTGCAGTACGACGAAACCGTGGTGGAGGGCATTGACCACATGCCCGGCGCGTTCATGGGCCTGCTGGACGGCCAGAACACCGGGAAGATGGTGGTCAGGCTGTAAAGCCGAAGTTTAACCGGGGACTGGCGCCCCGCTCCACAAGGCCGTGATCAGCGCGTAGCCCCCTTGCAGGGCGGCGGTCACGGTCTCCCCGTTGGTCTCGTTGCTGACTGTCCAGCCGCTGCCCAGCGGGACCGCCGCGCCGTGCAGCGGCCAGCGCACCCCACTCAGGGTCAGGCCGCGCAGGTCGTGGCACGCCACCACGCTCAGGGTCACGCCGGGGGGCAGTGCCAGCGACAGGGGAGAGGCGGGCAGCAGCGGCCAGGCCCACTCGTCGCCGCTGCTCAGGGTTACGCGGCGGCCCTCGCGCGCCAGCCGCACGCCGCCCAGCAGCAGGGCCGCCGCGTGGTCAAAGCGCCCGCCGAAGGCCCCCAGGAACACCAGTTCGGTGGCCCCGCGCCCCAGCGCCACACGCACGGCCAGTTCGGCGTCGGTCTCATTCTTGGCCGCCGGATGCACCTCGCGTGGGGCGTCCACCGTCACGCCCTCCGAGGAGTCGAAGTCGCCCACCCAGGCGTCCACCGCCACCCCCAGACCCGCCGCGTGGCGTGCGCCCCCGTCCGCCGCCACCACCAGGGTGGGGCGCGGCAGGGTGTCCAGCGCAGGCGTAAGCGTCAGCCGCCCGCCGACCAGAATCCAGGCGATCACCGGGGCAGTGTAGCGGCTTCACCGCCGCGCCCCGGCCCCAAAGTGCCCTACAGCCCCGGCAGTCCCAGCGCTGCGTGCAGGTCACCCAGCAGGGTCTCCACGTTGCGGCTCAGCCCGTCCAGCGCCGGGGTGGAGGTTCGCAGCGGATTGAAGGCCGACAGGTAAAGCAGGCGCGTGCCGCCGCGCGGGTTGAGGCTGGGGTCCGCCGTGACGGCCAGCTGCACGAATTTTTCCTGGCCGCCGGGCAGCGTGTAGGTCACGCCGACCAGCGTGTACGCCCCGGCGTTCTCGGTGGACGTGACCTTGAACTGCACGCCTGAGGCGCTGGCCAGGGTGGCGCTGGTGGCCGCCGCGTTCAGCTCCTTGACCTTGACCGGGTTGTAGGGATCGCTGGTAAACAGCGCGTTCATGTCCGCAAAGGCCAGGGTCTTGAGCAGGCTGCCCAGCTGCTCGACGGGTTGACTGGTCTGGGCGGCTGGGGCAACGGGAGAGGCTGGGGCCGCCGCCGGTGCGGCCACCGCCTGGACTGGCCCGGTCTGGCCCAGATACGGGGTCAGCGCGCCGCTGGCGGTCAGCTTCTGCACCAGTTTCCCGGCGCAGTCGGCCACCGCCTTGCCCTCGTCACTGTCAAGGTACACGCTGCCGCCCCACCAGCCCCAGGCGCTGACGCCGCCGCTGGTGCCCTCGCAGCTCTCGTTCCATTTAACCGTGCCGCTGGCCGCGTCGGTCAGTTCCATGCTGGCGCGCACCGTCTTGCCGCGCAGGCAGCCCACGAACGGCAGGCAGACGCTGCTGCTGCTGCTGACATCAGTGACGCCTCCTGCCATCTGAAGGGGTGCACCGTCTTCCTTGCGCACGGCCTCCACGTAGCCGCTGGCGGTCAGCGCCCTGTTCATGGCCTCCTCGAAGGCGGCGTAGACGCTGCCGGAACAGTAGCCTCCCCGGCACCACTTGTCTCCGATGTACACCACGGCTTTGGGGCCACTGTAGGTCTGCGCGCCGGCCAGGGTACCCAGCATGGTCGCCGAGAGGCTGAGGTTGCGCTTCCACTGTAGGTTCTTCATCCGCGTGTCCTCCAGAGGTGAGGGGCGTGGTGACGGTGACCCTACAATATGACACCTCGGTCAGTCCCGGTCATCGGTCACCGTCCGAAGTCGCCCCTCGTCCACCTCCATTCGCAGCCCCTCACCCCCCAGCAGCCCCACCTCCCGCGCGCTGAGGTTCAGGGTCAGTGGTCCCAGCAGGTGCGCCACCGTGACCGTCTCGCCGGCCTCGGTGGTGTGGCGGGAGGTCACGGGAAAAGCCTCGCCCTCGCCCAGCCGCACAGCGTCCTCGGGAACCAGCAGCGCCTGACCGCTCCCGCGCACCAGCACATTCGCCCAGCCCAGGAAAGCGGCCACCCACGCCGTCGCGGGCCGGTCAAAAACCTCACGCGCTGCGCCGGTCTGCACGAGCTGCCCGGCCCGCATCACCGCCACCTGTCCGGCCAGCGCCAGCGCCTCGCGCTGATCGTGGGTCACCAGCAGCACGCCCGCGCCGACGCGCCGGAACAGGTCGCGCAGATCGTTTCTCAGCTCGGCCCGCAGGCGTTCGTCCAGATTGCTCAGCGGCTCGTCCAGCAGCAGCAGCGGCGAATTCGTCGCCAGGGCGCGGGCCAGCGCCACCCGCTGGGCCTGTCCGCCGGACAGCTGCCCCGGTGTGCGGGCGGCCAGTTCGGTCAGGTTGACCAGCGCCAGCGCCTCCTGCGCCCGCCGGTGCGCCTCGGCCCGCGCCGCGCCGCGCATCCGGGGGCCGTAGGCCACGTTGTTCAGCACGCTCAGGTGCGGAAACAGCGCGTAGTCCTGAAACACCAGCCCGATGTGCCGCGCTTCCGGCGGCAGCCCCGTCACATCGCGCCCACCTACCTCCACCCGCCCCGCGTCCGGGCGTTCCAGGCCCGCCACCATCCGCAGCACCGTGCTCTTGCCGCAGCCTGACGGGCCGAGCAGGGCCAGGGTCTCGCCCGCCCCCACGGTGAGGGACACGTCCCTGGCCGCCTGCACGGGGCCGTAGGACTTGGAAAGGTGATGGGTGGTGAGGGCGGGGGGGAGCACGTCGCTCAACCTAGCGCCCCGCGTTCACCACTGCCTGCCCTGCTGCTGCTGAACATCGGCGTCACGTCACTTCCCCCTCGCCGCCGTCCAGCACCGTGAAGGCCGTGGCCGACAGCAGCAGCAGCACGGTGGCCAGGGCACACGCCTCGCCCAGATTGCGCTCGCCGGGGCGGCCCAGGCGGTCATACAGGCCCACGCTGAGGGTGGCCCACTCGGGACGGGTCAGCACCAGCGTGGCACCGAACTCGCCCAGCACGGTGGCCAGGGCCAGTGCCGCGCCGCCGCGCAGGGCCGGCAGCGTCAGCGGCAGCGTGACCGTGCGCTGGGCGGCCAGCGGGCCGGCACCCAGGGTGCGGGCGGCCTCGAACAGCCGGGGCGGCAGCGCCCGCAGCGCGGGCAGCACCGAGCGCACCACCAGCGGCAGCGCCAGCAGCGTGTAGGCCGCGATCAGCATGGGCAGCGTGGCCGCCAGCGCCGGGTACGCCAGCAGGTAGCCCACCGCCAGCGACACGGGCGAGACCATCAGCGGCAGCAGCGAGATCAGATCCAGCACCCGCGAACGCGCCAGCCACGCCCCCAGCGCGTACAGCCCGCCCAGCAGGGTGGCGCCCACCAGCGCCATCGCCCCGAATCTTAGGGTGTTGCCCAGCAGCAGCGGCGTATCGGGGTCCGCGAGGATGCCCTGCCAGTACAGCAGCGTCGGCCCCGCCGAACCCAGCAGCCCCCGCGCCACCACCGCCACAAGAGGCGCGAAGCAGACCAGCAGCGTCACGGCGCCCAGCCCCAGGATGCCCGCCCGCACGCTGCCCCGCGCCGGGGGCAGGCCGCCCGCCGGCACCCCCGTTCCGCCGCGGGTTAACCCGGTGTAGGCCCACGTTGCCACCAGCGTCAGCAGCAGCTGGCCCGCGATCAACGCGCTGGCCTCGGACAGGCGCAGTTGCAGGGCGGTCAGGGTGTAGATCTCCACCTCCAGCGTCGCGTACTGCTCGCCGCCCAGCGCCAGCGGCAGTCCGAAACTCAGGGCCGAGTACAGAAAGACCAGCACCAGCCCCGCCGCCAGCCCCGGCAGCGCCAGCGGCAGCGCCACACCCAGGGCCGCCTGCCAGCCGCTCGCGCCCAGCGTCCGCGCCGCGCCGATCAGATGCGGGGGCACCCGCGAGAACCCCCCGTGGGCCAGGCGGATCATCACCGGCAGGTTGAAAAACAGGTTGCCCAGAATGATCAGGGCGGGCGTGTCGCTGACGTCCACTCCCGTCAGCGTGGTCAGCCAGCCGCGCGGTCCCAGCAGCGCCGAGAGGCCCAGCACCGCCACCAGCGTGGGCGTCACGAAGGGCAGCAGCAGCAGCCGCAGAAACAGCCGCTTGCCCGGAACGTCGGCCCTGGAGAGCAGGTACGCCAGCGGCGCGCCGATCAGCAGCGCCAGCAGCGCCGTGCCGCCGGCCTGCGTCAGGGTCCAGCCCAGTCGTCCCAGGAAGTACGGATCGCGCCACACGCCCAAGTTCACGCCGCCCTCGGCCAGCGTGCGCCCCAGCGGCACGGCCAGCAGCAGCGCCGTGAACACCAGCGCGGGCAGGGCCAGCAGCCAGCCGGACAGGCGGGAGGGAATCATGAACAGGAGTGTAGTGGGCCGCAGACCGGGTTCGGCTTTTCCGCTGGCCTGTCTGTTGACCCCCATCGGTGGGTGCAATCCTCTTGCTGCCGTCTGCCGACGCGTAGACTCCCCCCATGCTTCAGGGCCTCCTCTCCCGCCTCGACGATTCCGGCAACCTCGTCCCGCGCTACACGCCGCCGCGCTGCCTGCTGGAACGTCAGGCGGTGGGCGGCTGCGACATCTGCCGCGACGTCTGCCCGCACAACGCCGTCCTGACCGGGCTGGTGGGCTCGGCCATCCAGATCGACGCCGACGCCTGCACCGGCTGCGGCATCTGCGTCCAGGCGTGCCCGACGGGGGCGCTGGAATACAGCCTGCAGGGGACGTTGCAGAGCGTGCGGGATCAGAAGGCCGAGGACGGCGCAGCCGCCGGCGAGGGTGAGGCCAGCCTGACCTGTCCCCAGAGCGGCGCGGGCGGCCCGCAACTGCCCTGCCTGGGCCGCGTGACCCCGGCGGTGCTGTCGGCGGCGGGCGCATGGGGCACCCCGCTCACGCTGATTCACGGCGAGTGTGAGACCTGCCCGGTCGGTGCGCCGGACGTGCCGGAGCGGCTGGACGCGGTGGTGGCCGAGACCCAGCGCCTGCGTGCGGCCACCGGCCAGCCTGCCCGCATCACCGTGCGCGCCGCCACCCCAGGCGACGCCGAACGGGCGGTGCGGGTGTCGCGGCGCGGCGCGTTCGGGGCGCTGTTCCGGGCCGGCAAGGCGCAACTGGCCCAGAGCATTCCCGAGTCGCCGCTGCCCTTCGTGGACTGGAGCGAGCCCGAGGAACGCACCCCCGAGGAGTGGAAATGGCGCCGGCTGGCCCTGAAACCTGCCCCTGCCGCAGACGCCCCGGTCCACTGGCCCGCGCCGGTGGTGGACGACACCTGCATCGACTGCCCGGTGTGCCACAACGTCTGCCCGACCGACGCCATCGACCGTGAGATAGGGGATGACGGCAGCGTTCGCCTGCTGCTGAACCTCTCGGCCTGCACCGGCTGCATGGCCTGCCTGCGGTCCTGTCCGCCGGGGGCCATCCACGAACAGACCGAATGGCTGCCCGCCGCCTTCAGTGGGCCGATCCTGCTGCGCGAGGGCGAGAGCGTGATGTAGCGCGGGCGGGGCCGCCCCTGGGCGACGGGTGCGGCCCGCTCCCGCTAGACTCGGGCCATGACTCAAAACCCAAGCAAAATCGTGATCGTGGCGGCCCGGCGCACGCCTATCGGCAGCTTCCTGGGCGGCCTGAAAGACGTGTCCGCCGCTGAACTGGGCGTGGCGGCGGCGCGGGCGGTGGCCGGGGGGCTGCCCGGCGACGACATCGCCGACGTGATCGTGGGCAACGTGCTGCAGGCGGGCGTGGGCATGAACGTGGCGCGGCAGGTGGCGCTGGGCGCGGGACTGGCCCAGCACGTGCCGGGCTTGACGGTCAACCGCGTGTGCGGCAGCGGCCTTCAGGCGGTGATCAGCGCCGCGCAGGGCCTCAGGTCGGGCGACGGCCAGCTGTATCTGGCCGGCGGCACCGAGTCGATGAGTCGCGCCCCCTACCTGCTGCCCCGCGCCCGCGAGGGCTACCGCCTGGGCCACGCGCAGATGCTCGACAGCATCCTGAGCGAGGGCCTGACCGACGTGTTTAACGACTACCACATGGGCATCACGGCGGAGAACATCGCCGCACAGTGGGGGATTACCCGCGAGGAGCAGGACGCCTTTGCGCTGGAAAGCCAGAACCGCGCCGCCGCCGCGCTGGCGGGCGGACACTTTGCCGACGAGCTGGTCCCTGTCGAGGTGCCGGGCCGGAAGGGCCCCACCACCGTCGACACCGACGAGTACCCCCGCGCCACCTCGGCGGAGGCGCTGGCCAAGTTGCGCCCGGCCTTCAAGAAGGACGGCACGGTGACGGCAGGCAACGCCAGCGGCCTGAACGACGGCGCGGCCATGCTGGCGGTGACAACCGAGGACTACGCGGCGGCCCACGGCCTGAGCGTGCTGGCCGAGCTCAGCAGCTACGCGGCCATCGGCGTCGACCCGCAGGTGATGGGCATTGGTCCGGCCAGGGCCGTGCCCATCGCGCTGGAGCGGGCCGGTCTGACCCTGGCCGAGGTGGACCTGCTGGAGCTGAACGAGGCCTTCGCCGCGCAGTCGCTGGCCGTGCTGCGCGATCTGGGCGCGGACCCGGCGCGGGTGAACATCACGGGCGGCGCGATTGCGCTGGGCCACCCCATCGGCGCTTCCGGGGCGCGGGTGCTGGTCACGCTGATTCATGCGCTGCGGCGCACGGGCAAGGAAACCGGGGTGGCCAGCCTGTGCATCGGCGGCGGCATGGGCATCGCCGTGGTGGTCCGGGCCAGGAATTAGCGTGACCACTGCCTCCGAGAAGGACCTGTTTCTGGCGATCCGCGCGGGTGACGGGCAGGCGGTGCGCGACCTGATCCGTCAGGACCGCACGCTGCTGGGGGCGGTCAGTCCCATGGGCGTGTCCCCGGTGCTGTTCGCCGCCTATTACCACCACCCCGCCATGGCCCGCGTGCTGGTGGAGGAGGGCGCGGCGCTGGACATCTTCGAGGCGGCGGCCATCGGTGAGGCGGAGCGCGTACGGGAGGTGCTGGACGCCGACGCCGCCCTGCTGAATGCGGCCAGTCCCGACGGCTTCTCACCGCTGGGCCTCGCGGCCTTTTTCGGGCAGGAGGCCGTGGCGGCGCTGCTGCTGTCACGCGGGGCCGACGTCAACACGGTCAGCCGCAACGCCATGCGGGTGGGGCCGCTGCACTCGGCGGTGGCCGGAAACCACGCCGGGCTGGTCCGCACGCTGATGGACGCCGGCGCGGACGTGAACGCCGCGCAGCAGGGCGGGTTCACCCCGCTGATGGGCGCGGCGCAGAACGGCAACGCCGAACTGGTAAGGTTGCTGCTCTCGCACGGGGCGCGGCCCGGCGACCTGACCGGGGAGGGCCGCAGCGCTGCCGAGCTGGCGCAGGAGGAGGGCCACGGCGAGGTGCTGATCCTGCTGGGCTGAGGATGCCGTGTCCGGGAGCCTCAAGAAACCGGGAAGGCTGTTCGCATCCGCTTCAGAAGGGCTGGGGACACACTGGGGCATGAGTGACGAGCGCAGAACACAGGCCCCAGACCCCAACGTGATTGGCCCCGAAACCGACGGGCGCACCGGCGCGGTGACTGGCTTTGACACGCCCGATCATAAGGATGATCACGCCGTGGTCTACACCACCACGCCGGCGGATGACCGCGTGGGCAGTGCCGACCACGGTCAGGGTGCGCCGCCGGCCACACCTTCCGCGCATGAAGTAACGGATAGGTACGATCATCTGGTCACGCGTGATGTCGAGGCCATGGAGCACACCCCTGAAAACCCCGAGTTCGCCGGGGCACAGACCGTGGAAGGCCTGGGCGGTGAAGCCCTCGACGAGGTGGTGCCCACGGCGGGCATCGGCGTTAACCCGGCGGCGGCCCTGGATCCGTACCCGCTGGTTAATCCTGACCAGAACCCCGGCTACACCCCGCCCAGCGAGGAGGTATCGCCGCACGTGCGCGAGCAGCCCGGCGACCTGCCGCCGGGGCAGTCAGAAGAACTGGCTGACGAGATCAGCGGCAACCAGCGCTAGTTCACGGCTGAGACTGAAGGGGGTGCGGGCACAGTTGGCCCGACGCCCCCTGTCTCCCTGCTACAGCGGCGAGACGTACACCATGCCGCCTTCGACCTCGGTTCTGAACAGCCGGACGGGCTTCACGGCGGGCAGGGATTTAGCCTTGCCCGTCGCCAGCTCAAACTTTGCGCCGTGCTTCTGGCAGGTGATGCGGGCCATGCTGACCTCGCCGCCCTGCAACGGGTAATCCTGGTGCGTGCAGTTGTTGCGCAGGGCGTAGAACTGGCCCTCGTGGCGCAGCACCAGCACGCTGACGCCGTCCAGCTCCACGGTGGTCTGGAAGCCCTCGGGCAGGTCGGCTTCAGGGCCAATCTGGACCCGTTCACTGTTCTGAGTGACGCTCATGGACCGAGTCTAGGGCAGGCCGCGCCCCAGACCATGCCGGAGGTTGCTTTCCGGCGGGCTTCACACCGGGTCAGCCGGACACCCGCAGTTCCGTCTCGCCTGTTCCGGCACGGTCGGCAGCGATGGCGCGTGCGACGTCTTCCGGCGAGATCGCCCCTTTCGGCGCCTGGCCCACCTGAGTCCACAACCCGGTGTCCACCGCAGGGGGCAGCACCAGCGCCACTGTCACGCCGCGCGTCTCCAGGCGGGCGATCTCGGCGGCGCGGGCCAGGGCCGCCTTGCTCGCGGCGTACTGCGAGAAGCCGCGCGCCGTGACCAGTTCCGGGCGGGCGCCCAGCAGGTAGACCCGCCCGCCCCGGTTCATGCGCCCCAGCCCGTGCTTCAGGACCCACAGCGCCCCAAAATAGTTGGCGTTCCACACCGCCCGCACCCGGCCGGGGTCCGCGTCCTTCAGCGGTTCGGGCAGGGCCGCGCCCACCGCGTAGACCAGGGTCTCCAGATTCTCCAGACCTTCGAACAGCGCCTTGACGTGGCTCTCGTAGCCCACATCGGCGACTTTGGAGGCCGCGCCCAGTTCGGCAGCCAGGGCCGAGAGCCGGGCCTCGTCGCGCCCGCTGAGGGTCAACTTTGCGCCCGCTGCGGCCAGGGCGCGGGCCGTCGCCGCGCCGATGCCGCCGGTGGCGCCCAGAATCAGGGTGTTCATGGCCGCAGTAAACGACACATCCGGCGGGCCGTCGGTACGGGTCGGTACGGACTGGGCTTCAGGCTGGCGGCAACATGCGCTCGGGGCGCACGCGGCGGTCCCGCTGGCTGGGGGTGCGGCGCATCCACCCACGCAACTCGTCGAGACCGTCTGCGCTCAGGTGGCCGGTGGGATTGCCGCCCTGCGGCCCCACCGTCCAGCCACGTTTGTTGGCCTCCTCGGGCAGACCGTGCAGGGCGTAGGTGCCCGGCGACAGGGCAGAGGCCAGATGCAGCGTCACCGCGTTCGAGAAGTATTCCTGCTCGAACCGCCGCTCCATGCGGGCCTCGCGCCCGTGGTCCGTGCCGGCGATGCCGAAAAACATGAAAAACGGCCCGATGTCCAGCGTCGGCCACCCCCGTCGCCGCCGCTGGACGTTCAGGCCCACCACTTCCGTCTCGTGCATGGGGTCATTGTGGCGCAGGCGGGCGTGCCGGACGTCCCGCCTGCGCCCCGGCAACCTGGGCCCCGGCAAGCAGCGGCCAGCTCTCCAGTGGCGCATAGAATCCGCCCGGACCCGGTTTGTGCATTAGGGTCACGGCGTCGGCAGTGAAGCCCAGCGGGTGCCCCTCCAGATCGGCGAATTCGGTTTGTGCCGCCCTCAGCACGTCCGGCAGGGCCACGCCGCGCCGCTGAAGCGCCAGCGAGAGGTGCAGCGTCAATCCCGGCCCCTCGTAGCCAAAGAAACGCACCCGGTCCTGCCGCTCCCGCAGGGCGTCCAGCAACGCCACGTGCAGGGCCACCGCCGCCGGGCTGCGGGCCTGCACGTACAGGGCCGTGCCGTTGCCGAACAGGCGCGGCCCGCCGAGGGTCGCCGGCAGCGGCGCGTGCCGGGCCACCACCGCGCGCAGGGTCTGCTGCCACTCCAGCCCCGGCGACAGACCGCTGCGGGCCTTGACGGTCAGGTGCGGCACGGCGGCGGCGTCCTGGAGGTGGTGGGCAGCGCGGAACGCCTGAAGGCGGGTGGCCAGTTCCGGCGGCGGCAGCACGGCCAGCAGGAAGGAGGCGGCCATCCTGCTGGTGGCCTAGACCGCTGGCGTCTCGGCCAGCCGGTCCAGCACGCCGGGGTCCTCCAGGGTGCTGGTGTCGCCCTCGATGGCCCGGCCTGCGGCGATCTGCCGCAGGAAGCGGCGCATGATCTTGCCACTGCGGGTCTTGGGCAGGGCGTCGGCGATGTAGATCGCGTCCGGACGGGCCAGCGCACCGATCTCGCGGGTCACATAGGCGCGCAGGGCCGCCGGGTCCACTGTCTGCTCGCCCTGCGGCAGTACAAAGGCCACCACGCACTCGCCCTTGATGTCGTCGGGCCGGCCCACCACGGCGGCCTCGGCCACGCTGGGATGGGCCACCAGCGCCGACTCGATCTCCATGGTGCCCAGCCGGTGTCCGGAGACGTTCAGCACGTCATCCACCCGGCCCATCACGGTGATGTAGCCGTCGGCGTCGCGCCGCGCGCCGTCCCCGGCGAAGTACACATGCGGAATCTCGCCCCAGTACGTTTTGCGGTAGCGCTCGTCGTCGCCGTATACGGTGCGCAGCATGCTGGGCCACGGGCGCTTGATGACCAGCAGGCCGCCGTCGTTCGGTCCCAGCTCCTCGCCCGCGCGGGTCATGATCGCAGGCTCGATGCCGTACATCGGCAGGCCCGCGCTGCCGGGCTTGGCCGGGTGTGCGCCGGGCAGGGTGGTCAGCATGATCGAGCCGGTCTCGGTCTGCCACCAGGTGTCGATCACCGGGCAGCGGTCCCCGCCGATCACGCGGGCGTACCACATCCACGCTTCCGGGTTGATCGGCTCTCCCACCGAGCCCAGCAGGCGCAGGCTGCTCAGGTCGTACTGCGCGGGAATGGCGTCGCCCTGACGCATCAGCGCGCGGATAGCGGTGGGCGCGGTGTACAGGATGGTGACCCGGTGCTTTTGCACGATGGCCCAGAAGCGGCCCCAGTCGGGGTGGTTGGGTGCGCCCTCGTACAGCATCACGGTTGCGCCGTTCAGCAGCGGGCCGTACACGCTGTAGCTGTGGCCGGTGACCCAGCCCACGTCGGCGGTGCACCAGAACACGTCGTCATCTTTCAGGTCAAACACCGTGTCGGTGGTCAGGTAGGTGCCCACCATGTAGCCGCCGGTGGTGTGCAGCACGCCCTTGGGCTTGCCGGTGCTGCCGGAGGTGTACAGCACGAACAGCGGGTGCTCGCTGTCCAGGGGCATGGCCTCGTGCTCGTCGCTCGCGGCGGCCAGCGCCTCGTGCCACCACACGTCGCGGCCCGGCTGCATGGGCGGATTCGAGCCCGCGCGGTTGACCACCAGCATATGCTCCAGGGTGGGCGTCTTCCCGGCGGCCTCATCGGCGTTGGCCTTGAGATTTACCAGCCCGCCGCGCCGCAGGCCCGCGTCGGCGGTGATCAGCAGCTTGCTGGCCGCGTCGTTCATGCGGTCGCTCAGCGCCGAGACGGAAAAGCCGCCGAACACCACGCTGTGTACCGCGCCGATGCGGGCGCAGGCCAGCATGGCAATCGCCGCCTCCGGCACCAGCGGCAGGTACAGCGTCACGCGGTCGCCCGTCTGCACGCCCAGCGCGAGCATGGCGTTGGCGGCCTGCTTGACCTCGCGCAGCAGTTCGGCATACGTGAAGGTGCGGACCTCACCGTCCTCGCCCTCCCAGACAAAGGCCCGCTTGCCGCCCAGGCCGCGTTCCACCTGACGGTCCAGCGCGTTGTAGGCGATGTTGGTCTGGCCGCCCACGAACCAGCGGGCGTGCGGCTCCTGCCAGTCCAGCACCTGTTCCCAGGGGGTCATCCAGGTCAGTTCTCCGGCCACCTCGGCCCAGAATGTATCGGGGTCGTCCAGGCTCTGACGGTAGCGGCGGTCGTACTCCTCGCGCGTGACCTGCGCCTGCGCCGCAAAGTCGGCGGGCGGCTGAATCACACGGGTCTCATGCAGCACGTTGTCGATGTGGTCGCTGGATGTGGGATGCGTCATCGGGGGGCCTCCGGTGGGGTGGGGGAGAGACGGGAACCGGGCGGGCGCGGGTGAGGCGCGGTGTGGATGGCCGCACTGTAGCGCCCGTCCCCGAACGGCGCGGCGCGTTGGACCGTTCCCGGCACAGTACTGCACCTGGTCCAGGGAGGGCGCGGCGGCATGGGCGGTTCAGGGGAGAGGGGCGGCGAAACGGCGTGTCCCGCCCTGACCTCTGCCGGACGGCGGGACACGCTGGGTGCATCAAAAAAAAGAAGGGGGGCTGGCCGCCAGGCCACGCCTCCCCATCTTTGCCAAAAAAAAAGACCCACTCACGGAGGAGCAGGTCTTTGCTGGTCGAGGCGGCGAGATTTGAACTCACGACCCCTACCACCCCAAGGTAGTGCGCTACCAGGCTGCGCTACGCCTCGATTCCCAGCCACAGAACTATAGTCGGTGAAAGGGGTCCGGTCAAGGGCGCTGCGGCGGGCTAGCGCCGCAGCTTGCGGGCCGCCTCGTCCGGGGTGATCTCGCCGCGCTCCAGGCTGCTCAGGATCTCGGCCTGCGGGTCGGCCAGTTCGGGCTCGTAACCAATCGCGCGCAGCAGCGTGTCGAAGCGGGCGCGCACGGTGGGGTAGCTCACGCCCAGCACGCGCTCGACCTCCTTGAGGTTGCCGCGCACGCGGATGTAGAGCCGCAGAAATTCCAGATTGTCCGGGGTCAGGGTGGCGAACTCGTTGAGCTCGAAGGCACCGCGCACCGTCACGCCACTGCCCGCAAACCGCAGTTCGGTGACGTGCGGCGCTTCGGTCTCATCGGGAAAGGGGAGGGGCAGGGGACGCATGGCCCGTAGTGTACGCGCCCACCACGGCCCTCAGTGTTCCGCTGCCAGCACGCCCACCACCTCGTCCTGCAGGGCGCGCAGGTTCAGGATCGGGCTGTCGGGGGGGCCGTTCATCATCAGCGCGAAGGCCAGCGGACGCCCGCTGCTGGCGGTCACGTACCCGGCCAGCGTGCTCACGCCGGGCAGCGTGCCGGTCTTGGCCCGCACGTCCAGGCCGGTGCCCAGAAAACGCCGTGCCAGCGTGCCGCCGCGCCCGTCGTGGGCCGGGACGTTCTCGCCGGTGCCACCCTGGGGCAGGGCTTCGACGAAGGCGTTCTGGCGCTGGTGGTACAGGCGGTCAGGAAAGCCCCTGCCCTGGTCCGGGGTGCCGGACAGCGGGTACGGCAGGGCGTACATCACGCGCAGCAGATCGGTCAGGGCACGCGGCGTCAGGCGGTTTTCCCGGCTCAGGCCGCTGCCGTCGGCCAGTACCACGCCGGTGAGGTTCACGCCGGTGCGGCCCAGCAGCGCCCGCTCCCGCGCCAGTGCGCCGGCGAGGGTACCGTTGCCGGCCGGCCGCAGGGCCAGCGTGGCCAGCAGTTCCTCGGCCAGCAGGTTGTCGCTGGGCCGCAGGGTGGCGGCTACCAGCGTCGCCACCGGCCCACTGCGCACGCTGGCCACGGCCTGCTCGGGGCGGCGGGCCACCGGGGTCAGCGGACCAGGGGGCAACGGCCGCCCACGTTCGTCGGTGCGCGGCGGCGGGGCATAGGGCCGGAACGGGGCCGCCTGCCCCACCTCGTCCGAGGTCACCGTGATTCCGGCGCGGCGCAACTCGGCAATCAGGGCCGCGCCCAGCCGCTGGTGGGCGGTGGCGGGAGTGGTGGGCGGCGCGTCGTGCCACTCCGCCAGACGCAGGGCCGTCATCGGTACGTCGATGGGCGCGGCCTGCCAGCTGTCTGGGTCCAGGCGGGCGTCGTCCAGCCGGACCTGACCCACGGCGCGCAGGCCGTGGGCGTGGGCCTGTTTGGCCAGGGCGCGCAGGCTGTAGCTGTCGCCCGCCGCGCTCAGGCTGGGGTCACCGCTGCCGCGTAGGGTCACGGCCTTCACGCTGGCGCGGCCCACCTGCGCGGCGGGAACGGTCAGCTCGCTGCTCCACCAGCTGGCCGCGCCGCCCCGGTCCTGCAGCACCGCCGCGCCCACCACCAGTTTGGTGGTGCTGGCGGGGATGAAGGGGGTGTCGGGCAGGCTGGTCTGCAGCACCCGGCCGGTCGTGAGGTCTTGGACCAGCACGCCCGCCCGCACGCCGGCAGGCAGGCCGCTCAGCACCCGCCGCACGCCTGCGCTGAGCGGGGGTTCCCGCTGCAGGATCAGGTCTGCGGGCGGCGCCGCCGCCTTCTGCGCCGCCGGAGACGGCGCGCCGCCCAGACACAGCAGCGCGCACAGTAGGGGCAGGAAACGCGGCATTGGGACGCAGGATAGCGGAGGACAGGCCGGGGCGGCGGTCCGGGGTGCGGCGGCCTGTTCATGTGCGCCTGCCCCGGTGGCTTAGCCTGGGGCCATGTCCCGCCCCACCCCCCAGACGCGCGCCGCGTATCCCTACCACCACCCCATCCAGACCCGCTGGGCCGACAACGACGTGTACGGCCACGTCAACAACGTGACCTACTACGCCTACTTCGACACGGCGGTGAACGCCTACCTGGCCGGTCAGGGGGCGCTGGACCTGACGGGGGGGGAGGTGATCGGGCTGGTGGTAGAAACGGGCTGCGCCTTTTTTGCCCCGGTCGCCTTTCCTGAGGCGCTGAGCGTGGGCGTGCGGGTGGCAAAGGCGGGCCGCAGCAGCGTGCGGTACGAACTGGCGGTGTTTCAGGACGGGGTGGCAGCGGCAGCGGCGCAGGGCCACTTCGTGCATGTTTACGTTGGGCGCGACTCGCGCCGCCCGGTCGATCTGCCTGCCGCGTTGCGGGCGGCGCTGGCCCCGCTGATGACAGGTTGAGTCATGGTGGCGGTGGCCCCGCGCCGACTCCAGACGCCAGCCCATGACTGCGGAGTGGGAAGGGCTGACCGAGACAGTGTGACGCATCAACGCCGGGGGCCGGACGCTAGACGACGTGAGACGGGGCGTCCGGCACCGGTTGCTCCAGGCTGTGGGCCAGAAGAGCCGTGGTCTTCAGCGCGTTCTGCGGGTGGCCCAGCCAGAAGCCCTGGGCATGGTCACAGCCCAGGGCCAGGGCGGCCTGCCACTGCGCGCGGGTCTCGACCCCCTCGGCCATCACGCCCAGGCCCAGCGCCCCCGCCAGCGCGGTGATGGCCTGCACCCCCCGACGGGCCTGTGTCTGCACCGCTGCCGGACCGTCCAGCGCCCCGATTATGCTGCGGTCGATCTTGAGGACACCCACCGGAAGCTGGAGCAGCGGCGCCAGGGCTGAATCCCGCGCCCCGAAGCCGCACAGGGCCCACCGGACGCCCCGTTCCCGGACCTGACCCATCACGGCGGCGGCCTGGGCCTCCTGCCCGGCCAGCAGGGCCGCGTCGATCTCGAAGTCCAGGGCCGCGCCGCTCAGGGCGTGTCGGGCCAGCGCGGCGTCGACCGTGTCCACAAAGTCCGCGTGCGCGAACTGGGCCGGCGACAGGTTCACGGCCACGCGCAGCCCGCTGTGGCCTGCTGCGTGCCAGCGCGAGAGCTGCCCGCAGGCCTCGTTCAGCGCCCAGCGGTCCAGTGCCCCGTCCAGACCGGTCCCGTGCGCTGCCGGCAGAAAATGACCGGGGAAGAGCAGGCCCAGTGCGGGGCTGTCCCAGCGCAGCAGCGCCTCCAGGGCGGTGATCTGCCGCGCGAGGCCGTAGATGGGCTGGTAATGCAGGCTGAACTCGCCGCGTTCCAGCGCGCCGGGCAGCTGGTTTTCCACTTCGGCCTGCAGGCGGGCGGCCCGGTCCGCGGGGGGCATGAAGACGCGCGCCGCCCCCTTGCCGGCCCGTTTGGCCTCGTACATGGCGACGTCGGCGTGCATGTACAGGCTCTCGGCGTCCCGGCCGCTGTCCGGGTACACGCTGACTCCCACCGACGCGCTGACCCGTACCGGACGGTCTCCCAGGTCAAAGGGGGCGGCGAACAGCTCCAGCACCTGCTGGGCCCGGCTTTCCGGAGGCTGTGGGGTCAACACCATGAACTCGTCGCCGCCCAGCCGGGCAGTGAATTCGCCGGGTTGCAGGGAGCCGCGCAGGCGGGCGGCCACCCGGATCAACAGCTGGTCCCCCACGGTGTGTCCCAGCGTGTCGTTGACGGTCTTGAAGCCGTCCAGATCGAGAAACAGCACCGCCAGGGACGCGGGCTCCTCTCCCGGCAGTGCGGGCTGGGTCTGGCGGTCTACCGCCTCGCCCAGGGCAATCAGGAACCCGGCGCGGTTGGGCAGGCCGGTCAACTGGTCATGGTGGGCCTGCCACGCCAGTTCGCGGGCGTGGGCCTCCAGCTGGGCGTGGCCCTGCTCGACCTCGGCGGTGCGGGCGGCCACCCGGCTTTCCAGGCTGGCGTTCAGGGCGGCCAGCTGCGCGGTCAGCGCGGTGTTGTCGCGCAGCGCCACAATCTGCCGCATGGCGACCAGCAGCGTCACGGCGGCGGTCCCCCACAGCGTGCCGTGGGCGGCCAGCGTGTTCTCGTCCTGGCTGTGCAGACTCAGGGCAAAGCAGACGGCAAGGCCCAGGTACGGGGCCGCCGCGTACAGCGGACGGGTAAGGCGGGTGGTGATCTGCGTGACGGTGGTCAGTGGGCGGCTGGCTGGGGTGCCCCGGCGCGAGTTCCAGGCGGCCACAGCAAACAGCAGGGCGCCGGCCGTCCACAGCAGGTCCACAGGCAGGCCCAGCGTGAAGTCGCCGTTGGCATCCATGAACAGATAGACCGTGTTGCCAGCGATAAAGGCGGCAAGGCCCAGCGCCAGCATCCCGCCTTCCAGCGGGAAACGGTCGTCGCGTCTGATAACGGTCAGCAGCAGGCCCAGGGCGCAGAGGTCGAGGACCGGGTACATCAGATTGACGAGCTTGCTGGCCAGGCCTGCCTCGGTGGCGCCCAGCATCAGGGCCAGTGCGCCGTACCACAGCGCCACCCCCAGTGCCCCCACCACAATGCCAGTGTCCAGTGTCAGTCGCCACGCCTCGGCCCGCCGCAGCGGCTGGTGCGGCAGTGCCAGAATGCCCAGCATGAACAGCACGTAGAACGCCAGGTAAGCCGCGTCCAGCACGGAGGGTGTGACCACCGTTCCGGCCCGCGCCTCCACCAGCGCGTACCCCGTGTCCGCCAGGGCGTAGACGCCAACCGCTAGGGCAATCCAGCGCCAGGCCGGCGCACTGGCCCGGCGCTTGCGGGCCGCCAGCGCACAGGTCAGCGCGGCTGCGTACAGGACGCCGAGTGAGAAGGACGTTCCTGGCCAGTTCAGGCCCTCTCCACGCAGGTCCAGCACCGTCCAGAGCAGGTGGGCCAGCGCAAAACCCACGGTCAGCAGCAGGGAGAGGTTCAGGACCCGGCGCGTTCCCGGTGTGGTTTCATTCGCCACTTCACCCGTCAAGTCCGCTCCTCACGGCGCTCCCACCCGGCCATGACTCGGCCATGTGGGCCGTCGTGGCCAGAAAAGGGGAGGCCTGGGCATGAAACGGATTCTAGAACGGGCCATATCACCGTTTTCTTGTTGATCTCTTGCCGAACGAGGCTTTCTTCACCTCCACGCTGCCAGACCTCGTCGTGCCCGGCGTTTCGCTGCGGCCCCGGCAGCAATCCATACCCCTGTTTCGCGGCGGCCTGCCCCGTATCATGGGCCCAATGGACGCCATCCAACCCTACCTTCCCCTGATCTTCAATGTGCTGCGCGGGCTGGCGGTGGTGGGCTTGGTGCACGCCATCATGACCCGTCAGCCGATGTTCTGGATGTTCCTGCTGGGCTTCGGGGCGTTGCTGGGCAGTATTTTTGGCATGCTGGGCGCCCTGGCCTACACTTTCCTGGTGCTGATTCCATCGCTGCGTGGCAGCGGGCGGGTGGCCGGGCAGGCCGTGTCGCGCGGCGTGGAGGCCCTTAAGCCGCTGGAGACCCGCATCCGCGAGGCGGGTGAGCGGCTCTCGGAGAGCGATACGCTGGCCAACCGGGCAGGGCTGGCGGGGCTGCTGGCCCGCGCCGGTCGCAACGAGGACGCACAGGCCACCCTCGATCCGCTGCTGCGCGGCATCTACGCCGACGATCCGGTAGTGCTGCTCACCAGCGCCGAGCTTGATCTGGCCCGTGGCAACCCGGCCGAGGCCGAGAAGCGCCTGAACGCCGTGGACCTCAAGACCAGCGCCGCCACCCGCACCCGCGCCCTGACCCTGCAGGCCCAGGCCCAGGAGGCCCAGGGCAAGGCGCAGGCCGACGCCACCTACCGCGAGGCCATGACCGCCACCACCACCGAGGAACCGCGCGCCCGCTACGCCGCGTATCTGGTGGCGCAGGGCCGCGCCGCCGAGGCGCAGACGGTGCTGGCGGCCATCGCCAAGACCGAGAGCCGCGCCACCCCGCTGTACCGCCGCCAGGAACGCGAGTGGTTTGATCTGGCCTCGGGGTTGAGGCGTGAGCTGAAGTAAACCCCCGCCTGGGCTGGGCGGCGGTGTGTTTGCTGGCCCGGTCCTGCACGCGACTGACCCTAGAGGCTGGCCTCACCACGCACGTCGTTGCGGGGCCGTGGGCCGCGCTGTCTATAGCTGCTAATTGTTCTGCCCAGGGAAGCAGCCAGAGTAGCGGGCCGCCGGTCCCGGTCTCAAAGGGCTGATGGGAGGGCAGTGGCGACTGCAGGGTGAGCCGATAGGCCATTTTTATAACCTGGACGATATTGACTCGTGGTTTTCTACCCGGATAGAATGTCCGGATGAGCGATGAACCAACACTGACCGTTTTTCAAGGCCACGAACGCCTGATGACCGCCCCACTTCCAGAGGTGCTGGCCTTTCTCAAAGCCCACGAACGAGAGGCCGCACCGCCCCTCCTGACCTTCGATGACCAGACCGGACGGCAGGTGGACTTTGATCTGCGCGGCCCGCTGGCAGAGGTGCTGGAGCGGTATACCCCTGCGCCCGTCAGAGCTGGGCCGGGGCGTCCCAGACTGGGCGTCGTGGCCCGCGAGATCACGCTGCTGCCCCGGCACTGGGAGTGGCTGGAGGGCCAGCGCGGCGGGGCATCGGCCGCGCTGCGCCGCCTGATTGACGAGGCCCGCAAGGCCGATCCCGAAGGCGAACGCTGCCGCCAGGCCCAGAGCGCTGCCGACCGCTTTCTGGGCGTGCTGGCCGGTGACCTGCCCGGCTACGAGGACGCCACCCGCGCCCTGTACGCGGGCGACGGCGCCGCGTTTCAGGCCCGCGTGCAGCACTGGCCGGACGATATCCGCACCCACGCGCTGTATCTGGCCGCTCCGGCCTTCGCAGAGAAATCATGACTGCGCCGCGCCAGTACAAAGACTTTGCGCCGCGCGTGTAGACGATCTTAAGGAATTGCTGACGCTATGGCAGGAGAGATTCATGGGGAAAAGTGGTAGGTCATCCCACTACGCCCGCCGCCGTGCTGGGTTGTCTGGCTGCGGAGTATCCCGCTGAAGTGCTCTCTGGGTCTGTTGCGTCTGGCCCATCCCGGTCTACTGGAGGGCTGGCCCGCCGTCGCCGTGCCGAATCTGGTGGCCCAGGATCCCGAGGCCTGACGCACTGCCCACACCGAGGCACATTTTCAGGTGGTGGCGGACATCCAGCCCTAAAGGGGAAGAGGTGGCCGGTAGCCCGGCATCCGGGCTGGAGGTTCCGGGCGCCGCTGGCCGCCTGCCCTGACCTTCCGCCAGAGGCTGCGGCACGGCTGGGCGGTGACGCTTCAATGCTGGTAGAGCAGGCGACGGCTTGACGAACAACCGGAGTCAGCCCTGAGCGCAAAAAACCCCCCGGCCACAAAGGGCCAGGGGGCTGCACTCCCGGTTACGGGGCTGTGTCTGAAAAGCCTTACTTCAGTTCGACGGTGGCGCCAGCGGCTTCCAGCTGGGCCTTGAACTTCTCGGCCTCGTCCTTGGAGATGCCTTCCTTCAGGGCGCCGCCCTTCTCGCTCATGTCCTTGGCTTCCTTCAGACCCAGGCCGGTGATGGCGCGGATTTCCTTAATGACGTTGATCTTGCTGGCGCCAGCGCTCACCAGAACAACGTCAAATTCGGTCTTTTCTTCGGCCACGGGGGCCGCAGCAGCGCCGCCGCCGCCCATCGAAACGGCCGCCGTGACGCCCCAGGTTTCCTTGAGGCCGTCGATCAGGTCCGCGAGTTCCATGATGGTCAGAGTGCCGAGTTGATCGATCATTGCCTGCTTGTCGTATGCCATGTTGGTGTTCCTCCAGAGGTGGAATTAATGCTGAGTCGGGTTGAAGACGCTTTTAAAAGATGGAGCAGACGCTTAGGCGCCCGCGCCTTCCTCTTCAAGCTTGGTCTTGTACGCTTCGAGGATGCCCACGAAGTTGCTGAGGTGGGCGCTGAGGACGCCGACCAGTTCGGCCTGCAAGGTTTCCTTGCTGCCCAGGCTGGCCAGACGGTTGACGACGCTCACGTCCACCTTGTTGCCTTCCAGGAATCCGCCCTTGACGGAGGGAATGCCCTTGTCGTTGCCTTTGGCCGCGTCGGCTAGGGCCTTGGCGACCCCGGCGGGGTCGGAGTGGGCCAGCACCAGGGCGCTGGGTCCCTTGAGGGTGTCGGCGAAATCGCGTCCACCGTCCTGAAGGGCGCGGTCGATCAGGGTGTTCTTGGCAACGATCAGCTGCCCGCCCTTCTCGCGGATGTCTTTGCGCAGTTTGCTCAGCTGTCCGGCACTCAGGCCCTGGTAGTCGACGACGTAAAACGTCTCGATCTCATTCAGGCTCTGCTTGAGGGTGCTGAGGGTCTGCACGTTCTTGGGATTCGCCACGCAGTGAACCTCCTCGTGGTTGAACAAGTCTGCAGGTGCAAGTTCGCCTTCGGGCGCTTCGCAGCCTGGCAACTCGGCGGGATGTTTAAACCGGGCAAGGGTCCCCGCTGTCTTGGGTGCCGCACTAGAAACGGATTGGAGAGGTGCGAAGTTGCACCGGGGTGCCGGAAATCAGGAATGAGGGGGAAGGCGTGCCGCCCCCTCAGAAGGTGGTCAGGACTGGGCGCTGGCGCTGAGGCTCAGCGGAATGCTTGGCCCCATCGTGGTGGTCAGAAACGCCGTGCGCAGGAAGACGCCCTTGGCGCTGCTGGGCTTGGCCCCTTCCAGCGCGGAGACCAGCGCGGCGTAGTTGGCGCTCAGGTTGGCCGGATCAAAGCTGGCCTTGCCGATGGGCGCATGGATCACGCCGGTCTTGTCGTTGCGGAACTCGATGCGCCCGGCCTTGAGGCTGGACACCATGCCGGTCACGTCAGGACCCACCGTGCCGCTCTTGGGGTTGGGCAGCAGGCCGCGCGGCCCCAGCAGACGGGCCAGTTTCTGACCCACCGAGGCCATCATATCCGGGGTCGCCACCACGGCGTCGAAGTCCATGAAGCCGCCGGCGATGCGCTCGATCAGCTCGTCGCCGCCTGCCACGTCCGCGCCAGCAGCCTCGGCAGCGGCAATGTTTTCACCCTTGGTGATCACTGCCACGCGCACGCTGCGGCCGGTGCCGTGCGGCAGCGAAACGGTGCCGCGCACGTTCTGGTCGCTCTTGCGGGGGTCGATGCCAAGACGGAAGTGAATCTCCACCGTCTCATCGAACTTCGCCGTGGCAATGTCCTTGACCAGGGCGGCCGCTTCCTCGATGGTGTACTGCTTGTCGCGGTCGACTTTCCCTTCCAGTGCGCGGTAGCGCTTGCCGTGCTTAGGCATTGGGGCCTCCCTCGATGGTAACGCCCATGCTGCGCGCAGTTCCCGCGACGGTGTTGGCGGCGGCTTCCACGCTGCCCGCGTTGAGGTCGGGCATCTTGGTCTTGGCAATTTCCAGGACCTGGTCCCAGTTCAGCTTGCCGACCTTGGCCTTGTTGGGCGTGGGGCTGCCCTTGGTCAGGCCGGCGGCCTTGCGGATCAGGTAGCTCATGGGCGGGGTCTTGGTGATGAACGTGAAGCTGCGGTCCGCGAAGATGGTGATCTCCACGGGAATGATCGCGTCACCCTTGTCGGCGGTCAGGGCATTGAACGCCTTGGTGAACTCCATGATGTTCGCGCCGTACTGACCCAGCGCGGGGCCGACAGGCGGGGCCGGGGTGGCCTTGCCTGCAGGCAGTTGCAATTTGACGATACCGGTCACTTTCTTCATTTCGACTCCTTAGCTCCCCCGTGCCACGTCCCAAAAAGGACCGCGCTGGGGTGCTGGCGCTAAGTTCCGCCTGCGCTGCCCGGGGTGGGCAGGTTGGCAGCAACTTTTTCATTTTACTCGTTCTGCCCCCTCCTGCCAAGTGCGGCAGGAAAGGACGCGGTTTAGCGGGCCACCTGGCCGAAATCCAGCTCCACAGGCGTCTCACGGCCAAAGATGCTGACCAGCACCTTGACCTTGGCCTGCGGCACGTTGATCTCGCTGATGACGCCGCTGAAGTCCGCAAACGGTCCGCCGGTGACGCGCACCATGTCGCCGGCCTTGAAATCGGCCTTGACGCGGGGCGCTTCGGCGGCCTTGGGCTGCACGCCCACGCCCACCGAGGACAGCAGGCGCTGAACCTCTTCGTAGGACAGCGGCACCGGACGGGTGGCGGTGCCCACGAACCCGGTCACGCCGCTGGTGCCGCGCACCACTTCCCACGACTCGCCCAGCTCGCCGGGCGCGTCGTCGTCCTCGACGTCCATCTGCACAAAGACGTAGCCGGGAAACAGCTTGCGCTCCACGGTTTCTTTCTTGCCGCCGTCGCGCAGTTCCACGGCCTTCTCGCTGGGCTGCAGCACCTGGAAGATCTTGGTGCCGCGCATGCCCAGTCGGCTGGCCCGGTCCATCAGGTGCTGTTCCACGCGGTCTTCCTGACCCACGTAGGTGTGCACGGCGTACCATTCGATGCTCATGGCAGCACCAGCGTGATCAGGTTGCTGAAGATCAGGTCCAGCACCCACACGATCAGGGACAGGGCCACGACAAAGATCAGCACGGCCTGCGTGCCTTCGAACACCTGCTGGCGCGTCGGCCACGACACGCGCGAGAGTTCGGCGCGCGAGTCACGGAAGTACTGAATCAAGTTCATGCATTCACCTGCGGGAGAGAAAACGTCTGAAACCGGCGTTTCTGGAGTGGCGTGTGCCGCCCCGAAAGGAACCGAATCTAGACCTTTTTCTCCTTGAAGACCACATGCTTTTTCGCCATGGGATCATACTTGCGCAGTTCCAGCTTGGCCTGCGTGTTTCGGCGGTTCTTGGTGGTGGTGTAGTAGAAGCCCGTGCCAGCGGTGCTTTCCATCTTCACGATAATGCGGGGTCCGTCTTTCGCCATGTTGGTCGCTCCTTTCGCAGCCTCCTGTCTCAGGGGAGAACTGCTCCCAGCGCCTGCCGCCGGTCACCTTGACCTGACAGGATCATTCGCTGGTAAAAGCCCGCCGGGGTGGCGGGCAACACACACGAGTATAAACCGTCGCGGGCAGGCTGTCCACCGCGGCTGCGGTCAGGAAAGCTGAGCTTCGGGGGCCGGCGGCAGTCCGGTGGGAAAACCGTCGATGCTCCGGGCATTCTTGCGCTGGCGGTAGCCCTCCAGTTGCCCAGCTGTCAGCCTGCGGTGAACCTCGTTCAGGTTCTCGCGTCCCTCCCGGAAGTCCATCAGCGGCACCGCCATCCCGCAGGAGGTCTGCACCAGATCGACGTCCATCAGGTAGATCTGACGGGCGGCAGGCAGGGGCGGAAAGTGCCGGAACAGAACGGCCCACTCCGCGTCTCCAGACTGAACCATGCGGGCCGTGCCGTACAGCCGCAGGATCAGCGGCGCACCCTCGAAGGCGCAGAACATCAGGGTCATGCGCGGAAGCTTGAGCAGGTGCGCGGCGGTCTCGTTGCCGCTGCCGGTCACGTTCAGCCACATCACGCGGTTGGGTCCCAGCACCCGCAGGCTGTCCATGCCCTTGGGCGAGACATTGACCCGGCCGTCCGGCGCCGCTGTGCCGACGAAAAACACCGGCTGCTTTTCGATGAACACCTGGTGGTCCGGGCCGATGGCTGGAAACTGTTTGGCCATGCCCTCAGGCTAACGCAGCACCGCACCAAAAAAAGGGGAGGCCCGGAAGCCTCCCCCTCTCAGCAAGTTGAAACCTTATTCAATCACCTTGGTGACCACGCCGGCGCCGACGGTACGGCCACCTTCGCGGATGGCGAAACGCAGGCCTTCTTCCATGGCGATGGGCTTGATCAGTTCCACCA
>NZ_BMOL01000012.1:0-35718 GCF_014647055.1 Deinococcus aerolatus
TCCCTCCAGTGTGCCCGACCCTCTCAACGGGTGGGCCATTTTCTGTCGGGATTTCTGGAGCACTACCCCTGTTCCTCAACCGACATCTGAAGAACGGAGTTTGCTCGAAGCGCTGGTCCGACGCCGCCAGACCCCTCGGGGTCTGGCCACCCGCGCCCGTATCATCCTGCTCAGTGCAGATCATCCGGAACTCACCCTGACCGAGATCGGGGCGAAGGTAGGACTGTGTGACGACACGGTCAGTGTCTGGCGACGACGCTTCCTCCAGCATGGCGTCCAGGGACTGGGCGACGCGCCCAAAAGTGGCGCGCCGCGGTCCATCCTGGATCAAGACGTGGAACAGGTCGTGCGCCTCACCCTGGACACCTTGGCTAAAGACGCGACCCACTGGACGACCCGGAGCATGGCCAGGGCCAGTGGAATGACGCAGAGTGCGGTGTACCGGATCTGGCAGGCCTTTGGCTTACGGCCCCATCTGACCTCGTCCTTCCAGTTGTCCAAGGATCCACTGCTGAGCGAAAAGGTGCGAGATATCGTCGGCCTCTATCTCGCACCACCTGACCGTGCCCTGGTGCTGTGCGTGGACGAAAAACCACAGATCCAGGCGCTGGAACGTGGCTGAGCCACGTTCCCCCTGCGGCCGGGACAGGAAGAGCGCACTGGGCACACCTATGTTCGGCACGGCACCACCCTGATGGCGGCTCTGGACGTTAAGGTCGGCTCGGTGATAGGCAAGTGCTACCCCCGTCACCGCGCGCTGGAGTTCAGAGACTTCCTCCAGGAGATCGATCAGCGAGTTCCTGAGGAACTCGCGGTCCACGTCATTCTCGACAACTACGTCACCCACAAGACCAGGACGGTGCAGGACTGGCTGGTGGCGCATCCCCGCTTCGCCTTTCACTTCACGCCGACGAGCGGGTCCTGGCTCAATCTGGTGGAGTCGTGGTTCGCTCTGCTGAGCCGGCGGAGATTACGCGGTGGAAATTTCCCTCCGAAGGATGAGCTGGAACAGGCCATTGAGGCCTTTATTGCTCACAACAACGAAACGCCGAGACCCTTCATCTGGAAGCGCTCAGCCGATGACATCTTGGAGAGCCCTCGCCGCTTCTGCCTGCCCTACCTGGCTGCCGCCACTTCCCAACCTTCCTCTGAATCAGACCACTATGGGCTACCGATGAATGTAGTCCGGTGCGGCGTAATCTAGCTGCAGCGCCTCAGTCCACAGTTTCTCAGGCTGTTCACTAAAGGCATTACCGCTATAAGGTCAACGTGGCGATGTCCTCGGCGACCGCCTGCCGAACAGGCGTATACATCAGGCCCAGTTCATCCTTCGCCTTGCTACTACCAAACCGGAATCCGGCCGCCAAGTGGCGGGCACTGTTGCCAGTGAAGCCCAGCAGGGGGGGGAGGCCCGTCCATTTCTCCAGTTTTTCCAGAAATGCCGCGCTGGCGTGGGCGAGACGATCCGGCAACACAATGGGCGGCATGGGCCGACCCGACAGCTCGGCTACCAGTTCCACGAATGCCCGATTCGTCAGGTATTCCTGGCCAATCAAGTACCGCTCGCCCACATTGTCCTCCCGCTCGGCGGCGCGAACGATCGCCTCGGCCACGTCCTCAACATGCACGAAGGTGAAGCCGCTCCCCTCGAAAGCCCGCAGAACCTGACGTTGCCGCACCAGTCGACGGATCCACTGGCCAGTGGCATTGGGATCGCCTGGACCGACCACCGCGCCAGGGTACAGCGTGACCACCGGTAGTCCCTGGTCCTTAAACGACTGAACCACTTCATCTCCGGCGTGTTTGGTGCGCCAGTAAGCGTTCGGGTGTGGCCCCACACGGCTGTCTTCACGGAGGGGCTGATCGGGTGACACCCCGTAACTCACCCCCGAACTGATGTGTACGACTTTCTCGACAGCGGCGTCCAGTGCAGCCTGCATCACGTTCCGGTTGCCCTGGACATTGACATGCGCGAAAATGCTCTCGTCACGTTCGTGCAGTGAATAATGGTTGGCAAGGTGTAAGAGCCAGTCGGCACCTCGCATTCCCTCAGCCAGCCCGTCGGGACGGGTCACGTCACCTGACTGGAGTTGAACCCCTAGTGCCCTGAGGCGGCCAGCCTGCTCCGGGTGTCGCACCAGAGCTTTAACAGTGTGGCCCCGTTTCAGCAGCCGAGGAACGAGCCGGGAACCGATAAAGCCGGTGGCACCGGTCACAAAGATGATCCTGGATGTCGTCATGGGATCTCCTGGCGGTGAGAGATTGGGTCAAGAAACTGCGGGCGTCACCTGAAAATTGGAGCGATGATCAGGCCCTTACTGGCCTCGATGGTGACTTCTGGCCAGGGGCTGGGGCCGTCACCTCGCACGATCAGCTTCAGCGGTTGGGCCGGGTCATAGCGGACTGGCGTCACCTGGGCATTTTTGATCAGGATCATGTCGGATTTTCCCGCCTGGGTCACGGTCACTCTGACTCTGCGCACGTTGTCTATCAGCACTTCCGGCACGCTCTCGATGGAGTCTGCGCTCACCAGCCCTTCCTCTGGGAAGCGTAACAACAGGTCCGCGTAATAGGACACGAAGTAGGCGGTGGGATCAAAGCGAGTCAAGGCCATCTGCAAGCTGCTGTCCTGCACCATCAGGGTTGCTCCATCATTTTTAAGGGCGAATTCGGGGCAGGAGAGCAGATAGGGCGCTTCGCGTGAAGCCGTGTCGGTGCCCTCGTTGCAGAGCAGCAAACCACCCTCACCCACCCTGGGCTCATTGGCACAGATGGTGGCCGATTCCTGCCCCGTCGGCGTAAAGGCAACGTCGTTAGACAGCTTGCCCCGTGTCTGGGCAGGAGCACAGGCAACAAGACCAATGCCCAGGGCGAGCAACAAACCTCTCTTCATGCTCCAGAGTACCGGGTTTGACGTATTGCCCCTCACCCTTTTTTTGGCGCCAACCTGAGTGCAAATTCAGGAGTGCGGCGCGATCCTGACACCGATGGCGTGACGCAACTGCTGTCGGTGTCCCAGCGGTTCGACTGTGATGCCCTCCGATATTCTGCCCATCTGCCTACGGCAGTCTGATCTCCGTCACACAGGGTGTCAAAGACGCGATCGAGAGCTGTGGTCTGAGTTGCTGATGCCTGCTCCGCCACGTACAGACACCAGCGATTACAGCAAATGACAGAATAGTTGCACTGCAGAGCAAAGCCTGGGCCACTCCTGGAGCAATTCGGGGACCATCAAAAATTTGCTCAGGGTGAGGCTTGTTTTCTATCAAGTGCTCTAAGCAGTGATTGTCTGTCGGTTACATCCCTCGAATGCCCCTTGAACGCTCGTTCAACAGCCTTTACAGGCAGCCAAGGCCTGTTGGGTACATACTTCCATGTAGATACGGAGGTTCACCATGACCACAGCCAAAGTCTTTCAGAGCGGCAACTCCCAGGCCGTTCGCCTGCCCCACGAAATGCGGCTGGATGTCAGCGAGGTGGAGATCACCCGTCACGGTGACGTGCTGATCCTCAGGCCTATCAGGCGGGAAGCCACCCTCGCGTCCGCTTTCGATGCCCTGACTGGCATCGGAGATGACTTCCTCCCCGAAGGCCGTGAGCAAGGAGAACCTCAGGAGCGCGAGGCATTTTGACCCCGCCGCTGCGCTACCTGCTCGACACCAACATCTGCATTTTCATCATCAAGAACAGGCCAGCAGCGGTCCGGGCGCGGTTTGACGGCTTGCGTCCCGGCGAGGTGGGCCTGAGCGCCGTCACTGAGGCTGAGCTGCTGCACGAGGTCTACAAGAGTGCGCGCGTGGAACACAATCTCGCCGCCGTGCTGGACTTTGCCTCGCAGCTGGTGGTGCTGCCCTTCGATTCGCAGGTCACCGATGCCTATGGGCGCGTTCGGGCTGAATTAGAAAAGATCGGCCAGCCCATCGGGCCCCTGGATTTCCAGATCGCGGTCACGGCGCTGGCCCACGGCCTGATCCTGGTCACCAACAACACCCGCGAGTTCGCACGGGTGCCGGGCCTGAAGCTTGAGGACTGGACGCAGTGAGGATCGCTATGTCCAGCCGGGCAAAGTTCCATCTGTTGATCTGTCCAGGCGTTTTTCGGCGACTGGTAGGCCTACATAGCGTTTCTTAATGGGCGGGATGACGGTGACAGCGCGTGGGTTAGGTTGGCTTCAACAGCAAGACCTGCTCGTGTGAGGCAGGAAGACCGCCCCACCGCGTGTGGGGCTTTTTCCTGCCTCAAAGATGCAGAAGTGGCGGCCGATTTACTGGAGCATCCAGCCAAGTACGATCTGCCCGCTGACTTCGTCACTCCTGAACGACAGCGCGAAGAGCGGACCAGCCGCCTGGGCCAGCAGAAAGTGGCCGCTGAACAGGCGGCGCAGGCCAGGGCTGAGGCGCAGTTGGACCAGCCGCGTCCCCAGAAGAGCAGTGGGCGGCCCAGCGCACCACCTTGCACGTGGTGCTCAAGAAATACCTGAACGCAGGGGAATGGAGCCAGCTCGAACCCCTCGCCCCGAGTGAGGAGAGCAGCGCGGTGACACTGACCCGCGAACTGCTGGAAGCTACCGCCCGCTCAGGGTTGTCGGAACAGCTTGGCCACCTCAAGCGGCGGTTTAACCCACTGCTCCCGGCGGAGTAAGAGGGGAAGGAAGCCGCACCTGCTCAGACAGCGACGGTGGCAGCCTACCAGTGCTGGAAAAGCCCGCTCGAGAAGCGCGAGCCACTGGACCCCTATGTTCGCTCCAGCGTGCACCAGCCCTTTAATGGCCGCTCCCGATTCTCGCTAGACCGTGACGCTGGCGCCAAGCTGTTTGAGCAGTCCCAGTTCATCACTGCTGCCCCAGCGCTCCACCATCAGGCCATTCTCGAAGCGGCCAATCTGCATCCCGCGTACCTTAATCTGTTTGCCTGTGGGCGCAATATCCATGAACTTGCCCAGGTGGGTGCCTGTGATGGTATAGGCGAAGGACACGTTGTCCTCGTCAGCCACCATGTGTTCGACGTCAATGTGCAGGTCTGGGAAGGCTGAGCGCATCATGGTGAAGAACATGGTGAACCCCTGCGGGCCGTTCACCTGGCCGGGAGCCGGATCATGATCAACGGAGTTTGGTGCGACCACTTCTGCGAAGCCGTCAAGCTTGCCCGTGTTGACCAGTTCTCCGAAACGCTTGGTGGCGGTGATGTTGTCCTGTTGGCTCATGTCGGTATCGTCTCATGTTGCCCGGCCTGGTCTGATTGAAAGAGATAAAGGCGCCATGGGAAAGGTCCACGGCATTCAGGCTTGATTGATGGGTATCAGAAACCCGTCGAAGGTCGGCCTGCTCAATGATGATGTCTCAATCGGCGTCATGCTCACTTCTACGGTTCTTGTTCATCGGGCCAGGCCGTATCGTTCCCCGACGCCCCAGCCTCGTACGTGGCCTGTATCAGCCCACTCGGAAAGCCGCGGCTGCTGATCAGCTGCCAGCGGCGTTCCGGCAAGCCACGCTCAAACAGGGCGACACCCGAACCCAGAACGATGGGCAACCACGACAGCGTCAGGTCCGTCACCCTGTTCGCCCGTAACCCCTGCCGGACTACGTCGCCCCCATCCAGATAGACGTGCTGGTGTCCTTCCTGTGCCAGCCGTTCAAACAGCTCGGTCAACTCACCTTCGAAGCGTTCCTCACCGTGCTTCGCTTCAAACGGGCGGTGGGTCATGACCACAAGGCGTGTTCGAGCGTACGGCCACTCCGGGAACGCGATTACGGCGTCGTAGGTGGAGCGGCCCATCACGAGGACATCGGCGGACGCCATCAGGGCCAGGAACCCCGTGTCTTCAGGAGGATCCGTCCGCACGAGATCAAGCCAGTCCAGACCGCCACCCTCACTGGCGATGAATCCGTCGAGGCTAAGGCCGAGGAAGACGGACACACGCATGGACGTCGTCATATGAAGATTTTAGGACACCGCCAGATCGTCTCCCCACTTCATCCTTCCTGCTAAGGACAGTTGAGTGAAAATGCTTGCGATGACCCGCCGCTGATCATGAGAAGGTTGGGAGACCCCTACATGCCTCGGCGACCGCTGTCACATGGCGGAGGTCAGTGCCGCAGCAGCCACCGAGTATCGTGATCTGCGGCTGTAGTTCGAGGATTTTGCGGTAGAGCTGACCGAGTTCGACTGGATCGCCGTCATCAAGCTCGGTCATAACATCCAGTTCCTTGTGGCTGCAGCGCGAGGCATTGGCACGCACTCCACGAATACGCTGTGTCCAGGCAGCGGGTTTGCTTAGGACTTCTGAAAAGTGGTCGGGATGAGCGCAGTTGATCAGGAAGTAGGCCGGATATCTGTCAGTCGCCTCATCGACAGCCGCTACAGCGTCCATTAGGGAGTCGCCCGTCGGCAGATGTCCGTCGGTCTCCACCGTAAAGGACACTGCCACAGGGAGGCCAACCTCTCTGGCCGCCGAGGCAATCCCGCTCGCCTCATTCACGTTCGTCATGGTGAGCGCCGAAAGCATGTCAGCGCCCGCCGATGCGAGCACACGTGCCTGGTGCAGGTGGTAGTCGGTCGCTTCCGTGACACTCATGATCTGGCCGGGATCATACCCGTCGCCGCGGGGGCCGACGCAGCCACTGACCACGATTTCAAGCGTGGCAGTTGCGAACTCGGTTCTCAAGCGATGCAACAGTTCGATGGCCGCGACATTGAGCTGGTCAAGCTCAGGCTGACGAAGCCCAAGCGGCACCGCCCAGTCGGGACTGGCACGCCAAGTGGGGCTCTCCAGGATAAAACCCGTGCCGAGTCTGCGGGCAAGCTCCAGATATGGGCGGTAATACTCCTCAAGTGCGGCCCTTCCCTCCACAGTGCCGAGCAGGACGACCGAAGCAAAGTGGGGAAGATCAATGCCATGGTGGTAGAGAAGATCGGTCTCCAACCCGCCGTCGGTCAGAACAAGGTGCTTGAGCTGAGGCAACGGTCCTTTCATCTGATCCTCCACCTGTGGGACGGGGACGGGGCCATGCGATGAAGTGCTGTGTTCACTCTACTCGGCTGCTTACCGTGCCGGGTAGTGGTTGGAAAATTTCACATAGCCTCTACAACCTCGAGTCGAGCACCGAAACGAATCGTGAAACATCTTGAGGAGTCTGGAGACGAGTTGGATGCGCCGCACCGCGCCACTGTTGCCGTCATGTTCTGGCGTGGTCCAGACGAATGGCACGGTGTACCCATGGAGGACGACGCCGAGGACCAGGAGATTCAGGGGGGACTGCCCCACGTTCCCAGGTGCGGGCAGGCGTCCTCATGGGGAGGAGTAGCCCCATACGGGTGCTCTCTCACGACGACAGTCCGTTCTGCCCAAGAAGGTGCGGTCGATGCTCATTAGCAACTTCCCTGGGGACAGTAAGGCCAGGAGAAACGCCAAGAAGACGGGCTCTGTGAGCTGAGGATCCCGGCAACCTCGTTCCACTCGGCGTTTCTTCGCTTCGATGGAACTCGTGCCGGGAAGGTGGGCGCACAGGTCACTCTGATTCACGCTCCTGGCCGTGACCATGGCGAAGACGATGTCCCAGGGCACGCTGCAGCGTGCCCTGGCTCAGGAAAGGGACGCAGACTTTGAAGTGGCGGGTCAGTTCGGTACGGTGGAGGTCGGCGGGTTTTGGTGTCGTCACACACCCAAAACACCGCCGATTGTCGTGCCGGTTCGCGACCCTTCAAACGTTCAGGGATTTCCCCCCCCAGCACAACCTCAACTCGAAGATGTCCGGTACAGAGGCTCAGACCAACAGGAACGCGCGCTGGAGCGGGATGCTCCAGCGCGCGTCACTTCACAAGAATTAGACGAGGCCGATCTTGCTGAAGTCTCCTTTCAGGCCGTCGGGGAAGAAGCCGCCCTTGACCGCCGTACCGGTCGTGTCCAGCAGCACGATGTTCGCCACCTGACGGGGCGTGCGGCTGAACGCGATACCGTTGACATCAGTGGGGACGAGGTTAGAGGCACTGGCCCGCAGGTAGCTGGGGTTGTTCGCAGGAACGATGCCCTGATCAATGTCGGTCGGACCGTCCACCGCGTCACGCAGGTTGCTGATCGCCTGAACGACCTGGGTGACCGTCAGGCCAGCAACGGCCTGCTCGTCGCGGCGCAGGTACAGGGCGTGGCGGATCGCGC
The DNA here is from genome assembly GCF_014647055.1 of Deinococcus aerolatus. Taxonomy (NCBI): domain Bacteria; kingdom Thermotogati; phylum Deinococcota; class Deinococci; order Deinococcales; family Deinococcaceae; genus Deinococcus; species Deinococcus aerolatus. The sequence goes on from NZ_BMOL01000012.1 coordinate 8,155, forward strand.
CGGAGTGGTAGGCCTCCACGGCCAGGATGCCCGCCGCATTCTCCAGATTGCCCCCTTCTTTGTCGTCCACCAGCAGGCGGGCTGCGCCCTTGTAGGCCGTGACCCCCACATCTTCGAAGATAAAAGCACCATGCAAGAAGAACAGCTCGTTGGCGTAAGGGTTGAAGTTCGCGATCTTGCCGTCCGAGGCCGCTTTGCCCGCCGCAACAAAAGAACCACTCAGATCAATGGTCGGCTGATCAACAGCGGCTTTGCCCAACACCGAGCGGATCACCTTGACATGAGCGAGTTCGTCTTCCGCGATCTCCTCAGCCAGATTCCGCACGTTTGTGGACAGACCGGGGATGGCCACGCCGCCCTTGCCGGTGAAGCCGGCGGGCAGGATGACCTTACTGCTGTCGCCGCCTGCCGCATCCAGTGCTTCCAGGCGGCCTACAGCAGCCAGATAGAAGGCAGCTTCCAGATACTCCAAGTTTAGAGCGAAATTGAAGATGGTGGCGTCAAGGTTGGGCTTGGTGTTGATGGGGGGCTGGTTGCTGGCGCCGTTGGCGCAACTGGCAAGAACAGCACCCGCGCCCATCATCCCGGCCATGCCTAGGAACTTACGGCGTGTGCTCAAACCCTGTGTGTCGTTGCTCATGTGTGAAACCTCCAGAAATGAGAAGGAAGGAACGGAAGGCGGAATCTGCAGAACCATCCGCACGGTTCCGTCACACGGGAATACCCGAGGACCGAACTTTGCGTCGATTCACTTTGGATCTATGCTGATTTTGCCAGATCAGATCGCCCGATTCCCCAACTTTGGCGACCATGAACTCACGATGAATATTAGGACAGGCTCTCGGGCTGGGGGAGCCTCCCTATGCATCCCGCGTATCGGCCGTGCAGCAGCAGGGCCGCCGCGTCTCCGTGGGCCAGGGCCTCCAGAAGCAGCCTGTCATCGGGCACATGCCCCTCCCTGGCCATCAGGACCCTTAACGGAAGTTCTGTGACCGTCTGACGGACCCTGCCATGGCGAACGGGGCAAAGGCGCGGTACGGCGTGCGCGTCGTGCCCATTACCGTAATCGGCGAGCAGTTCTTCTACGGCACCTTTGACCAGCAGCGGCCAAAGATCGAGGCGCTTTTGACCTGAATTTTACAGGCCTATGCTGCCCGGATGGGCAGGAGAGACGCATGACGACGCATGACCACAGCGGTCACCAGGGCCATCAACACGCACCGGCGGCCGGCGTCCTTATGGGTCCACTCCAATTCCGAAGCCTGACCCTGCTCTAAGCTGCTGCATGTCCTTTCCCTCCAGCACGCCTGCGCGACTCTCACTGAACGAGCGTCTGCAAGACGTGACCCATGCCCTCGCCGCATCGACGACCGTCCACGAGATCTTCGATATCCTGCTTACCTCAGCGTTAGAAGCGGTGGGGGCCACGACCGGAGCGGTCTTGCTGGTCAACGCCGAGGGTGATCGGCTGGAACTGGCCCAAAGCTACGGGTACAGCCCAGACGTCCCCACCATATGGAAAGACGGACCACTCGATGGCAGCATCCCCGCTGGAGAAGCGGTGCTCAAGCAGACGGCCCTGTTCTTCGAACATCAAGAAGCACTGATGTTGGCCTATCCTGACCTCGAAGAACGCGTGGGGGCCCCGCCACCAGTGGCGACGGCGGTCCTTCCCATGTTCGAGACCTGGAAGTCGCTCGGCCTGATCGTCTTGGACTTTACCGAGCCGCACCACTTCACGCAGGAGGAACGCTTCTTCCTGCGCACTCTTAGCACCCAGTGCGGCATTGCCCTGGGCCGCGCCCGCCTGATGGCCGACCTGCAGGGTCAAGTCGAGCAGCGCACCCAACAGCTCCAACAGCAGAAAGAAGAAGTCGAAAGCCGCAACCGCGCCTTGGAAGCGGTGGCCCAGTTGTCACGCGACCTGAGGCTGGAAGACGACCGTTACGCGCTGATCGGGCGGGCACAGCAGAGTCTGTGCGACCTGCTGGCTCCGGGCGTATTCACCTACTTTGAACTGGAGGGCGAGCAGTGGTGTCTCAAAGCCCAGGTGAGCCAGTTTCAGGATCTCACCGTACAGGGGCAGATGGAAATGGGGTGGCCCCAGGCCACCCCAGCGTTGTGGCGCCCGTTCGATACCCGGCAACCGCTGTATCAGGACGTGGATACGCTGGGTCATGCTCCGCTCTTGGAGGCTGGGGAGGATGTTCACGCTGCGGCCACTCTGCCATTGCTGGTGGATGGAGTCCCGGTAGGCTGCTTCCGGGCCGCGCTGTTCACGCAACGACTCTGGACACCTGTTGACCAGATGGTGCTCGAAACTATCCTGCATGGACTGGGCCTGGCGCTTGAGCGGGCCGAGCAAACGGCGCGTTTACGGGCGAAACACGACGCGTTGGCCGCGGCCAACGCGGAACTCGAAGCCTTCGCTTACTCCGTCTCGCATGATCTTCGCACTCCGGTTCGGCACCTGACCAGTTTCGCTCAGCTGCTCCGTAAGACGCTGGGCGACCAGTTGGACCAGAAGTCGGCGCGATATCTGGGCGTCATGGATCAGGCGGCCAGTCGCATGACTACCCTGATCGACGCCATTCTGGAACTGTCGCGCACGTCTCAGCAACCGCTGCACTTGCGCGTGGTGGACCTGGGAGCCGTGGTGACCAGTGTCCGTGAACTGCTCGAACCCGAAGCCTTTGATCGACAGGTGACATGGACCATCAGTCCGTTACCACTGGTCATGGGCGACCCGGCCTTGCTGCGCCAGGTGATGGAAAACTTATTCTCTAACGCCCTGAAATACACTGCGCCCCGGGAAGAGGCGCACGTGGAGGTTTGGGCTGAAGAAAGCCCACACGATTGGCGCATTCTCGTGCGGGACAATGGCGTTGGCTTCGACCCCAACTACACTCATAAGCTGTTTGGCATCTTCCAGCGGTTGCACCGCCAGGAGGAATTCGAGGGCAACGGCGTGGGATTGGCCAACGTGCGCCGCGTGATCACCCGGCACGGCGGACTGGTCACCGCCGAGGGCGTACTGGATCAAGGCGCGACCTTCTCATTCACCCTACCTAAAGTGTAGACAGGCCGCTGGAGCGAATGCCGTCACCCCTGAGCGCCTGACACAAAGTATGAGAAAGTGTCCCCGGTAGGGGACACTTTCTGTTTGTGACAACCGAAAATGCCACCGGGGACGCGTCCCGACTTTACCAATCCGTCCTCGCCCACATCCAGCATGGGTTGTGGAACGATATACGTAACGCCCACACGTTGGCCTGGATGGTCACGGGCCTGGTGCTCTCAGGGCGCAGTTCCATCCCTGCATGGCTCTCCTACATCCATTCCCGTGCCACGTTCGCGCAAAGCAGCGAGCGCCGCGTTCGTGGGTGGCTGGAGAATCCAGCCAGCGACTGTGGCAGCATTTACGGTCCACTGATTACCCGTGCCCTGCGCGACTGGGGCAGTCAGACCCTGATCCTGGCGCTGGACACCAGCGTCCTGTTCGAGAAATTCTGCCTGATCCGCGTCTCCGTCCTCTTTCGGAGACGGGCAGTCCCACTCGTCTCACGTGTCCTCGAACATCCCAGCGCCCAGGTCAGCACCACTCACCTGCTTCCTGTTCTTGCGGAGGTCAAGGGCTTGTTGGATTTCGCGGGCATCCATCAAGTCCGCCTATTGGCGGACTGAGGCTTTTGCGATACGGATCTGCTGGCCTGGCTTCGGTTCTGCCGCTAGCACTATCGCGTCCGAATTAAATCCAACCTGATTCTCGCTGCTCCAGACGGCCAGCGGCTGTGCGAGGTGAATGATGTGCAACTGGCACCACGAGAGTCCCGCTGTCCAGAGCAGTGGCAGGTCGTGAGCGATGAACCGACAAGCGTGGAGACGTTTGCCGAATATGGCGAGCGATTTCAGATTGAGGAAGGCTTCCTGGACGAGAGAAGTGGGTTGTTCGGGTTGGAAGATTCCAAAGTGCGAGATGCGCCCAGTCTCGAACGGTTGGTGACCGTGCTGGCCGTGGCGACCGTGCTACTCGTGTCCGAAGGCATCGAAGTGGTGCAGCGTGGGGATCGGGCGTGTCGTCGATCCCCACTGGCGACGGGCGCTGAGCTACCTCAAGATCGGTCTTCGGTCGGTTCACTACGCGCTGAGTCATGGGCAGGAAATCTTCTCTCACTTGACACTTCAGGGCGGACCTGATCCTGAGCCACTGGGTCAGCGGAAACGCTCCCATGCCCCTCCTCAAACCACTCTTGAAGTTGGCTGGCAGCTCGTTTTCCTTCCGCCCTCATAAAATCTGTCAGGCCGCCAGCCCGCCACCCTGTGTCGTAGCGCGTGTTCTTCGGTGGAAAGACAAAGCCCAGCGCGGCGTAGCCCTTGTCTCCGATGATCTTGGGGCCACCAAACTCCGGCCAGCGGCCATTGAGCTCAAAGCCGACCGTCAAGTCATGAAGGTTGGCGGGCCGGAGAGCGTACTGGACGATCTTTCCACCTCCGGTTACCCACGCGTGCAACTTGTAGCCGTAGAAGTTCCCCTGGGTTCCATAACCCCACCGGACGCCCGGAAACGTACAGTGTTTCGTGCGCTTGGGACGGCAAACTGGGATGGACATCGAGTCGATGATGACCTCGGCCAAGTGTTCAGCCGTACTCACCAGGGTTTCGAGCTGGGCCAGGAGCCGCACACTCCGTATGTAGGCCTGGGCGTACGACGGAAGACCGTGCCGGTCTTCCCGCAGCAAACTCCACCAGATCGAAGCGTGCGGCACCTTGAAGACGAAGCGGCCAAGCAACAACGCGATCAACCCAGCGTCCGTGATGTTCTGGTGCTTGCAGGTCTTCCGGGTGCTGAAGTGCCGCCGGGTCCAGCGGTAGAAGGAGTGGATGGCTGCACGGCGGCCTAAACTGTGGTGGGGACGATATCTAACCATATCGTCCCCCTTTTTATGCGCTCAGCACCCTCGTTTGTCCCATCAACCCCAGGCCCTAAACGGCGTGTGGCAAGTTGTTTTGGTAGGGTGATGCGGTGCTGAGCAGTCAGAAACTGCCGGGCTATCGATTCCCACTTTGACGTGATCGGCTACCCCGTCTGGCTGTACCATCGGTTCACGCTGAGTTATCGCTTTGTCGAAGAATTGGTGTTGGAACGCGGAATCTGCGTGATCCGCGAGTCCATCTGCACCTGGCGCATCAGCTTCAATGACCTGCTCGCGCAAGGCTTGCGCCACCAGGATGAGATGCACATGGACGTCAGTGGCATCACTCACTGGTCATGGCGAGCAGTCGACGATCACGGAGCCGTGCTGGACGTCTTTTCGCAAAAGCACCGGGAGACTGAGGTCGTCCGATTGTTCTTCCGGCGACTGCTGGGCGAATATGACGTGCCGGTGGTTGTCCATACCGATAGGCTCGGGAGCTCCGGTGCAGCCCTGAGAACCCTCCCTGGACTCCACAGCGTCGAGCACGTCCAGGTCATCTCAATGGCCCGCTGCAACAACTTGAACGAGCAGTACCACTGCGCGACACGACGACAGGAACGGCAGCAACGTGGATTCAGGTCACGACGACGGGCACAAGGCTTTCTCGACCTGCACGCCCGGATCACGAATCTTCATCATCCACCCCGCTGCACCACTCCCGCCCAATATCGTCGTCACCACCAGCAATAGGCGTTCTATCTCTGTTGCGCGGCCGTGCGGCAACTGTTCGGCTTCTCTGTTAGAAACAACTTGCCACCCCCGAATGAGCAGTTTGTGGATTCAAGTGACTCAACGCTAAGCTGATCACCGTCGCCCGTCAGCCCGTCCAGCGAGGTCAAGAGCTTCAGGCACTCATGTGCCAGATCGACTTGTCCTCACCTTCCCAGTCGATCAAGAAATAGTCCGACAGGTGAACACCTTGCAAACCGACTTCAGTGCCGTCCTAACGCCCCGCCTGCCTCAACCCGCCGAAGGAACGCCCACCGTTGGCCGGTGGCAGGTGACCCTTGATGCCGCGCCAGCTAGCGTTGTCCGCCAGCCCGGACTGACCGCCGTCATGAAAGGCCAGGTCTATGACCTTGACGCCCAGGGCATGCTCACGCTCTACCGCCAGCACGGCCCCAACTTTGCCCGCCGGTTCGACGGCGCGTTCGCGTTGGTGCTGTTCGACGAGGCACAGAGCGTGGTCCTGGCCGTCACGGACCGGGTGGGCAGCCACAAGCTGTACGTGGCCCATGCTGGCGAGCGCGTGACGCTCTCGACCCGGCCTGACCATCCTGAGTTCACGGGACGGCCGTACAACCTTGCAGGCTTGGCCAGCGTGCTGGTGACCGGTAGTCCCCTGAATGGCCTCACGCTGCACGAAGGGGTGCAGACCCTATCCCGCGCCAGCTCATACCGCGTCGAGCCCGGTGGCATGGTTCAGCAGCCTTACTGGGAAGGGCAGATGGCTCAGGGCCCGGACACACGCCCGGAAGCCGAGCTCCGTGAGGAACTGGCTGAACTGCTGAAACGTTCAGTGCGCCGCCGCGTTGAGGGACTGAAGGGACCAGTCCATCTCTCGCTCAGTGGTGGCCACGACTCCCGGGGGGTGCTGAGCTTGCTGGCGGCCACAGGCCGGGACCTCCACACCTTCTCGTATACCCAGGGAAGCCAGCCGGCACGCAGTGACACCCGCGTGGCTGACGCTCTGGCAGCCCAGTACGGGACCCGCCACGAACACATCCAGGCCTACCAGGGGGACCTGCTGGCGACGCTACGCCGCAATGCCGCGTGGGGTCACGGCGTCACCAACTTCTGTGATGAAGTGGACGCCTGGGACACCCTGGAAGGTCAGTCCATCACTGACCTGTTCACCGGCGACCAGATGTTCGAGATGCACGCCTATCCCCTCACGGACCTCTCGGAGCAGCTCATCAAGCGGCACATCGAACCCTTCAGCACCCTCGGCAGTCTGGCCAACCGTCTGAACCCGGGAGTGTCCCCAGTTCTAGAGTCGGCCTGGACCGCTGAGGTTGAAACCATCCGGGCTTCGGCTGCCCGCTTCGCCGACCCCTTTCAGCAGGAACTGGTGCTGGTTGCCGATCAGCTTCTGCCTTACCGCTTGCTGCCCTGGCGTGAACGTTATGCAGGCCGCTTTGCCCGGATCCACTCGCCCTACCTGGACGCAGCGGTGCTGGACTTCCTTTACCGCCTCCCCCCTGACACTCTGGCAGGCAAGCGTTTGTTCGTCGACACCTTGCGTGAGCTGGACCCAGCCCTCTACACCGTTCCTCTGGCCCGGTCCCAGGGCTACGAGGCCGACTGGAACGCCGAGCTGATCAAGCACCGGGAGGCGATCAAAGAAGAGTTGATCTCTGGTCCCAGCCGTCTGGACGCCGTCATCCCCCCGGAGGCCATCCGAGGCGTGCTGGACACCCTGACGGTTACAGCGGACGGCGGACGCTCAAAGCTCAAGCAACAGGTCCGGCAAACACTGGGCACCTTCCGGCATAGTGAGATGGGGAGAAAGATCTTTGGTCTGGCGCCCCTGAAGGCCCCGCCCATCACCCCGGCCACCTGGTTACTGCGTGTGCTGACCCTGCGTGCGCTGGACGGTGACACTGGCCGGCGTTGAGAGTGCAGGTGGGTTCATCAGTCGCAGCTCAGCGCAGTGAGGTGGGCGCGTTGAAGGTAAGAGCCGTAGAGATAGGTAGGCGGCATAACTGTCGAGGGCACGAATCAGTCTCACCTCTGGCGAGGGGACGGGCAGGGGCTTCAGACAATCCATGAACGGTCCTCTCATTCAGATCGGTGTCAGCGAGGGTTATGGCAAGTTGTTTTGGTAGGGTGACGCGGTGCGGAGCGGTCAGAAACTGCCGGGCTATCGATTCCCACCTGACGTGATCGACTACGCCGTCTCGCTAAACCCGCCCCCACTCCAGGAGATCCGACCATCGCCGAAGATTCCACCGCCCACTCCCAGGCCCCTCTGAATCCGCCCCTGCAGGCGGTGGGCATCGGGGGGTCGGCGGGCGCGCTGGACAGTTACGAGCGTTTCTTCCTGGGTCTGCCGCCCAGCACCGGACTGGCGTTCGTGGTGGTGCCCCATCTGGATCCGAACGCTCAGGGCCTGATGCCAGACATTCTGGCGCGCTGCACCGCCATGCCCGTGGTCCAGATCGCGGACGGGCAGCCCCTGCGGGCCAACCATGTTTACGTCATTCCTCCAGGCCGCAGCCTGAGTCTGAAAGGTGGGACGCTCCACCCTGGAGACTTGGCCCTGGCAGGCGGCCACGTGATCGACCACTTCTTCGAGTCGCTGGCCGCCGATCAGCAGGGGAAGGCAGTGGGGATCGTTCTGTCGGGTCTGGGCAATGACGGCACGCGGGGCATCGGGGCCATCAAGCGGCTGGGCGGGCGGGTACTGATCGAGGACCCGCAGACGGCTGAGTACCCTGACATGCCCCGCAGCGCGGCTGGCACGAGGCTGGCAGACGACGTGCTGCCCGCCTCTTCGGTACGCCGCTGCAGACAATCCTGCGGCTGGTCCGAATCCGCAGCGGCCATGACTTCACGCACTACAAGCCCGCCACACTGGTCCGCCGCATCAACCGCCGCATCAAGGGGCGGGGCATCGGGGACGTTTCCGATTACCTCCGGGTGCTGGAAACGTCCCCGGACGAGATTGAAGCGCTGTTTCAGGATTTCACCATTAATGTCACCAGCTTTTTCCGGGACGCCGAGGCCTTCGAGGCCCTGAAAGCCCAGCTGAAAAGCGCCCTGCAGGAGCACAAACACGAGCAGGACACGTTCAGGGTCTGGGTTGCGGCCTGCTCGACCGGCGAGGAAGCGTACTCAGTGGCCATCGTGCTGCATGAACTGACTACGGAGCTGGCCGGGGAACGGACGGTGGGTCCCTTCCTCAGGGTGCAGATCTTCGCGACCGACATCGACCCGGTGGTCGTGAACACCGCCCGGCAGGGCCTGTACCCCAGGGACATCGCGTACGTCGTGTCAGAAGATCGCCTGCAGCGGTTTTTTCAGCTCAGAGGCGATCAGTATCAGGTGCGAGACGGGATCCGGGACAGCGTGGTCTTCGCCACTCACAGCACCTTTGCGGATCCGCCGTTCACGCGTCTGGATCTGGTGTGCTGTCGCAACCTGCTGATCTACCTCGGCACCGGGCTGCAACGGCAGATCCTGGAGCTGTTCCGCTACGCTCTCAACCCCGCCGGCCTGCTGTTTCTCGGGGCCAGCGAGTCGATCGGTACCGATCAGCAGGGGTTCACCGCGCTCGACAGGCGCTGGAAGATTTACCGGCGTGGCGAGGGTGTGGCGGGCCGGCCCCCACTGGATGCGCCATTCCCATCACGCGCTGCCGAGACGACCCCCAGTGGCCGGGACGTCCTTAAGACGGGTCTAGCCCGGGTCGGGGCCATAGGCCGCCCCACCGGCTCCCTTGATCTGGCCCCGCGGCTGCAGGATGCCCTGCTCGCCGAGTACGCCCCGCCGGCAGTGTTGGTCAGTGGTCAGGGCGAGGTGCTGTTCGTGCATGGTCGCGCCAGCCGCTATCTGGAAATCCCGCCGGGGCAGGTGCACAACAACGTGTTCGAGATGGTGCCGGTCAGCCTGCGCCTGGCGCTGCACTCCGCCGTGCGTGAGGCCCACCACGAGCGGCGGCGGGTGACGTACCGGAGGCTGGTGACTGCGTCGCCGGGTGAGTCACAGGCGGGAGAATCTCAGACGCTCGACCTGACCGTCCGGCCCCTCCAGCCCTCCAGCGAGGGGCCGCTGCTGATCACGTTTCAGGAGATAGGTGAGACTTCCGAAGATACCAACGAGACCGCAGGGGCGGAGCGTTCCGACAACGCCGGGCACCGCCTGGCCCTGGAACTTGAACTCCGGCACGGCCGTGAGGCGCTGCGAGCCACGGTCGAGGAGATGGCCCGCTCGGTGGAGGACCTGCGAGTCAGCCACGAGGAACTCCAGACCAGCCATGAAGAGCTTCAGAGCACCAACGAGGAGCTGATGACCTCCAAGGAGGAACTCCAGTCGCTCAACGAGGAGCTGAGCACCGTGAACGCCGAGCATCAGGTCATCATCCTGGATCAGGCCCGCGCCAATGATGACCTGAACAACCTGCTGGACACGGCGGGCACCGCCATTCTTTTTCTGGGCCATGACCTGACCATCCGGCGGTTCACCCCACCCATCGGCCGTCTGGTGCGTCTGACACCGGCCGATGTGGGCCGGCTGCTGGGTGATTTCAACATCCTGCTGCGTCAGAACGAGCTTCTGGCGGACATCCAGAGGGTTCTGAAGACCCTGGAACCCCACGAGGCTCAGGTGCAGACCCATGACGGGGAGTGGTTCCTGCTGCGGATCAACCCCTACCGCACGGCGGACAACCGCATTGACGGCGTGGTGGTGGCCCTGACCAGCATCGCTGTGGTCAAGGCTCTGGAATGGCAGCTGGTCGAGTCGCTGAACCTGAACCGGGCGACGCTCGACATGCGCTGTGACCCCCTGCTGCTGCTGGACCAGCACCTGCGGGCCGTGACGGCCAGCCAGGCCCTGCTGACGCTGCTGGAGGGTGAGCAGCCAGGGATCGGGGACTTTGCCTTTGATCTGCCGGAACTGCGCCGACGGTTGCAGGCCGTGATCGAGACGGCGGAGCCGGTGCCCACCGCGGTGACGCCAACCCAGGTCGAGGATTGAGCTCGGACGGGTGGTCCGTCAGGAAAGCTGTGAACTGCCCGTCGTTCAGATGAACAGGGCGAATGCTGGACCTGAGCCAGCCGCCCGGCACCCCCAGGGCACGAGCGCACTGTGATACGGGCTCCGATTGAATCGTTTGCAAAACGATGAAAATCCGAGCGAAGCGAGAACGAGTAGAACGGGTTCCGGGAGTGGAGTTGGCAAACCGGCGCCCTCCCGGTTTGTTAACGAAACAGACGGAATCCGTATGACATCGCGGAGACAGGATCGTGTTTCCACCCCGTGTCACGGTTCAGCGCCGCAGTGGTGGTAGATTAAGGAAATTTCAAGCCATCGCGCCGAGCCGCACGCCTTGAACTGAGCTGCCTCCGTTCCTTTCCGCCATCTTTGGAGAGTTCAGCCGCCGCCCTCCCGGCCGCCCACTCAGGAGCCCCATGCATCCACTGGCACAGCTGGAACGGCGCTTCGCCGCGCAGCAGCAAGACCTGCACGTTCATCAGGCCGAACTCGAGCAGCAGAATGAGGCGTTGCGCCAGAGCAACATGGAACTCGGGGAGGCCCGCAACCGCTACGCGGATCTCTTCGAGTTGGCGCCCGTCGGGTACGTGGTCTGCGACGAGGGTGGGCTGATTGGGCAAATCAACATAACCGGGTGTGCGCAGCTCGGTGCGGCCTGCGGGCAGCTCGTCGGACGTCACTTCGCGCTGTTCGTGGAGGCGGACCAGCGCGCCGAACTGGCCCAGTTCCTGGATCAGGTCTTCCGTGGCCTACAGGTAGACGGGCCGCCGCGTCTGGAACTCCGCATGGTGAGGCAGAGTGGCCAGCACTGGGACGCCCAGCTGGAATGCACCCTCCTGCGTGGTGGGGCGGCTCCGCAGATCCGGATGGTCCTGACCGACATCACCGCGCTCAAGACATCCCAGCGCAGCGCGCAGTGGCACGCCACGCAGGCCCTGCATCTGCACGAGGAGTTGCAGACCTTCCTGCGGTCAATCACACACGATCTGAGTGCCCCGCAGCGCCAGGTCGAGGGCTTCACCGCCCTGCTGAACCAGCACCTTCAGCCCACAGACCAGATGACGGACCCAGTCACCGCCAGACTGCTGAGGAACCTGTCGCAGGCGGCCACGAATCTGGGGGAGCTGACCACCTCACTGATTCACTTCTATCAGAGCGGTCAGTCGGGAGAGCCGGCCCGCCCATTGAATCTGAACCGCCTGGTCGAAACGGTTTTTCACGAACTGGAACCCGAACGGCGGGGGCGGCAGGTGGTCTTGACCCACGATCCGCTTCCCACCCTGACGTTCGATTACCAGAACATGCACATGGTCCTGGCGAACCTGCTCTCGAACGCCATCAAGTTCACCGGACCGCGCCCGGTAGCCCGCATCCATGTGGGGGCGCAGGTGGAGGGGGACCATATCCTGCTGAGCGTCCGTGACAACGGTGTGGGCTTCGATCCCCGACAGGAACAGCGCCTGTTCGGGGTCTTCGAACGGCTGCACAGCGAACGCGACTTCCCGGGACAGGGCCTGGGGCTGGCCCTGGTGCGGCGCATCGTGGAGCACTGGCAGGGACAGGTCTGGGGCGAAGGGATCCCCGGGGAGGGCGCGGTGTTCTGGGTGCAGTTGCCGGGTGCGCTGAGCGCCGCGCAGCACACTCCGCCGGATGAACTGCCCGCTGGATAGGGCAGGTTGCGTGACGACGGGGCAGCCCGGCTCCGGATGAAGTGGGCTGAACGTCCGCTCTGCCTTCAGGAATATTAAGGCCCCATGCTGCCGGTAACGCGCACACTGGCAGGATGCAGACACACCGGATCGTGGTGATCGGGGCATCGGCGGGGGGGATGCAGCCGCTGCTCGATCTCGCGGCCGGCCTGCCCGCCGACTTTCCGGCGGCGGTGTGCATCGTCATGCACATCCCAGCCTACGCGCCGAGTTTTCTGCCCGACATCCTGGGCCGGGCCGGGCCGCTCCCGGCCTCGCACCCGGCAAGTGGCGATCCGGTATTGCCGGGCCAGATTTACTGCGCGCCGCCCGATTACCATCTTCTCATCGAGAACGGGCACTTCAGCCTGACCAAAGGCCCCAAGGAAAACCGGGTGCGGCCCGCCGTCGATACCCTGTTCCGCTCAGCCGCATACAGCGCCGGCCCGAACGTGATCGGAGTGGTGCTGTCTGGCCTGCTGGACGACGGGACCTCTGGCCTCTGGGCCATCAAGCATTTCAGCGGCACGGCCGTGGTTCAGGATCCACTTGATGCCCAGTTCGATTCGATGCCGACGAGTGCCCTGAGTCAGGTGGAAATTGATCACGTGGTGCCCGGCCGGGAACTCTCGGCCTTACTGGTTCGGCTGACCGCAGGCCCAGCACGGATTCAGGAGGGGACCGAGGTTGATGAACAGGCAAAAGAGCGGCTGGCCACCGAGATCAGTATTGCCAGCAGCGGCCACGCCTTCAAGAAGGGCGTCATGAAGTTTGGCAAGGTCACGCCGCAGACCTGTCCGGAGTGCGGCGGCGTGCTGGTGCAGATTCAGGAGGGGGGTTTTACGCGCTACCGCTGTCATACCGGCCACGCGTATACCGGGGACACGCTGCTGGTCAGTGTGACGGAGGCCATTGAGGACAAGCTGTGGGCCACCTTGCGGGCCCTGGAAGAGGCCAGCATGTTGCTGGAGAACACCGGCAAGGAGTTTGAGGCGGCAGGGAACGCCAGACTGGCCGTTGAATACGGCCGCAGGGCCAGGGAGATGGAGACCCGCAGCGCGCTGATTTTTGAGAACGTCACGCAGAACAGGAGCCTGAGCGTTGAGCAGCTTAAAGATGGAGCCAGGCGAGACGAGGCTCAGCGCTCAGACTGAACTGCCTTGCTACGGGCTGTCTGAGGAAGGGTTCTCGGCTGAGAAAGCACATCCCTTGGCCGAGTGCACATCCCCGGAGCCGAGATGTTTAGTAACATGACGTACATTTAAACCAAGCGAATGTGTAGGTCCATCTGATGCTGGGATCCTCCTGCTCTAAGCACCCGACTTCTCCTGGAGGTGGCATGACTGATCCAGAGCTCCGCCCCATCCCACAGGACCTGCGCGAAGAAGCGGAGCGCCAAGTGCGTTCCGCTTCACCGTCCCTACTCTGGGACGGGTGGCCCGCTTCCACCCTGAGCTACGAACTGCAGGTTCACCGGGCCGAACTGACCGCGCAAAATGAGGAACTTCAACTCACGGTCACGGCGCTGGAGCGCGAACACCGTCTTTAGCACACGCTGTATGAACACGCGCCGACAGCCTGTTTTACCCTCGGCGCCCACGCGCACATCCAGGGCGTCAATCAGGCCGCAGAACACCTGCTCGGCTTTGACCGGAGTCACCTGCTCGACCGGCGCTTCTTGCAGTTTATTGGCCCGGAGCACCGGGCGGAGTTCAGTCGCCTGATTGAGACGTTGCCGCATGCGGTGGCTCACGCCTCCGGGCTGTTCAGCGTGATCCATTCCAGCGGCGGGCGGTTACAGGTGCAGTTGCAGGCCCTGACCCTGCCCGATTCACCACAGGACCAGCCCACCTTCCTGCTGACGCTCACGAACCTGACGCCGCTGCTGGCGGCCCAGGAGGCCATGCAGGCCCTGAACTCCACGCTGGAAGACCGGGCGCGCGAGAGCACGCAGCAGCTCCGGGGGCTGGCAGATCAGTTCAAATATCAGGCGCGGCATGACGCCTTGACCGGCCTGCACAACCGGGCTGCGTTCGAGGAAGATCTGGCGCTGGCATTGGAAGAACTCCATGAGAGGGCAGAAGCGTTCGCGGTGCTGTTTTGCGACATCGACCGGTTTAAACGGATCAACGACAGTCTGGGCCATCCGGCTGGGGATCAGGTGCTCCAAGAACTGGCCCGCCGTCTGCGGACCGTCATCCGGCCCGCCGATCACGTGGCGAGACTGGGCGGCGACGAGTTTGCGGTCCTGCTGCATGGTGTGACAGATCAGGTGCTGGTGTCCCAGACCGTCACCCAGTTGGAAGAGGCGCTCGGGGTCCCGTTCGATGTGAGCGGTCAGGAGTTGTTTATTCAGGTGGGGAGTGGGGTCTTACTGGTCACCGCCGAGTACCACTCTTCAAAAGAGATCCTCAAAGACGTGGATCTGGCGCTGTACCAGGCCAAGCGGGGTGGGTCAGCGGGCACCCGTCTGTTCGAGCCGTCGATGCGGAACGAGTCGCAGGGACATCTGGAACTGGAAGCTGACCTGCGGTACGCCCTGCAGCGCGACGAACTGGTGGTGCACTATCAACCCATTGTGGCCCTGCGAGGTGGGCATCTCCTTGGCGTCGAAGCCCTGATTCGCTGGCGGCATCCGCAGCGGGGCCTGCTGCCAGCGGACGCGTTTGTCCCCCTGGCTGAAGAATTGGGGCTGATCGGGCAGTTCGATGCATGGGTGCTCCAGACTGCGGTGCGGCAACTGGCTGGGTGGCCGGTGGACTGTGCCCTGGACCGCCCACTGTGGCTGAAAGTCAACGTCTCGGCGGCCCATCTGAAGCAGGTCGCCGCCGTCACGGCGCCGCTCAGCAGCTCGTCCCTGCCCGCACCCTGGCAGGTCCTGATCGAAATCACGGAACGGGTACTGACCCATCCGGCGGACACTGACGCTGCCACACTACAAACCTTGCGCGCTGCAGGCGTGGAACTGGTGGTGGACGACTTCGGGATCGGGGCCTCGTCCTTGAGTAGTCTGCACCGCTTTCCCCTGCGAATGGTCAAAATCGACTGCTCATTCGTGGCCTCGCTCGACCAGAATCGGGAGCTGGTCCGGACGATCGGCGTGATCGGACGTTCACTTGGCTTGACCGTGGTAGCGGAAGGCATCGAGATCGAAGTGCAGCGCGCCCACCTGACCCAGCTGGGCCTGACCGTCGGCCAGGGATACCTCTTTGCCCGGCCGCTACCTGCTGAGCAATTGGGCGCACACCTTCACTCGACGTTGAAGTTCCCCTGAGGCATAGGGGAACGAACGTGCGGTAAGTCTGGAGACGCAATAGTGGGTCGGCGCTGTTGGGCTTATTGGTAGTGCGTTGACTGTTTGGAAGCGCACACTGGTCCATGACCAAGGACCGGGTGCTGGCTGATCCGCTGGACGGGTCCTGCGCGGCCTGGACGCATGAGTCGACGCTGGCCGAGATTGAGGCGCAGGCGGGACGGCACTTCGACGCGGTGCTGACCGGGGTGTTTGTGGAACTGCTGGACCGGGAGGAAGGGGCAGCCCGCCGGCCTCGTCTGTTCTGAAGCGCCGTGCCCGGAGGGGCAAGGCTGTGCTGGGTGACAGCCGTGTTCAAGCCATCTGCCGCCGGGTCCACTCTATACCGTCTGCAATGGCTAATCTTTACATTTCAGCCGATGAAAAACGCCCATGATCGTGTGAATGAGTCTGCCCCGACACTACCTCCTGGTGGATGACAACCTGCAAGACCGCATGCTGGCGCAGGAAGCGTTCGAGCTGCTGTGCCCGGCGTGCATCCTGATCTGTGTCGAGAGTGGCGCGGCCGCCCTGGATTTCCTGCAGAGCGGTCTGGTCCAGCCGGATGTGGTGCTGCTGGACCTCAACATGCCAGGCATGAACGGCTTCGAGGTGCTTCAGGAGATGAAGAGGGACGCGAGACTGGTCCGGATTCCCGTGGTGATCCTGACTACGTCTGGTGTCCAGAAGGACATCGAGCAGGCGTACACCCTGCACGCCAGTTCGTACCTCGTGAAGTCCGCCAGCTTTACCAGTTTTCTGCAGCAACTGGAGAGGGTCCTGGAGTACTGGCGAACCAGTCGCACGGCGTCTTCCTCAGCGTAGGCGAGAGGTGACGAGGGCCTGGGCTGAGGGTGACCCGCATTCACTCGGTATCTGGTTGGCCTGAGCAGCCACCGACGCCGGGACAGCCGCGTGTTTCCCATCGAGACCAGCTCCAGCCTGGTGACGCTGAGCGAACATGAACTGGTGCTGGTCATTGACCGGGACATTAGTGATCGCAGGCGCATAAAGGCGAATTGCGGCGTCTGAATAACTGCCTGGCCCACGACGCTCAGCATGACGCCCTGACGGAGCTACCTAACCGCGTCTATGGAGCGCCTCGTCCAGGAACTGATGCGTGTCGAGCGCAATAGCGCGCATCTGGCGGTGATGTTCGTCGATCTCGATGACTTCAAATGCGTGAACGACTCGCTTGGTTACGCCGCCGGAGACGCCGTACTGAGAGAAATCGCCGAGCGGATGCAACGTGCCTTGCGGCCCCGTGAAACGATCGCCCGGGTGGGCGGTGACGAGTTTGTGGTGGTGGCGGCGGATCTGCAGGGCGCGCCGCATGCCGCGCGTGTGGCGAGGCAGGTTCAGGAGGCCGTTATGAGGCCCATCTGCGTGGCGGGTGAAGAAGTGACTGTGGGATGCAGTGTCGGAATCAGCCTGTCATCGCAAGATGGCACGCAGGCAGATGACCTGTTGAGGCTCGCGGACCTGGCCATGTATGAGATCAAGAAAGAAGGCAAGAGTGCCGTGCACTTCTACTCGCCCAACAGACCCAGCCAGACCTGAGGACCACAACAAAATGAGGGTAACCCGGTTTTGCGAAGCAGCCCCGTCTGTTTCCTGAAGTCTTCCTGGACGTCATTGAGAACCGACGTGGCACGCTGTTCGAGACCCTCGGCAGGCAGGCCACGGGATACGGCACCTTCCTGGTCTTTGAGAGGCTCGGGCTGGTGGGCGCGGGGCTGCAGGTGGTGGTCTGGGGGGAGAGGCGCTCCCCCCAGGGACTGATCGCGCCGGGACTGGGACTGACGGCCTGCCCTACGCGCTGATGTGGGCGTGCCAGCAGCCGGGCGTGCTGCTGGGACTGGGGTTTGGCCTGATCAACACGCCATTTCAGATGCTGCTGCATCGACGCGTTCTGGAAGCTTATCTGGGACGCATCTTCAACGTGCTGGGGATGGTGTCGGGTGTTGGGATGCCGCTGAGCCTGCTGCTGGTCTCGCCCGTGCTGGACCGACTTCCGCCGCCGCTGTGGTTCGGGGTGGTGGCGCTGGCCCAGGGTTTAAGCGGGGTGGTCTGGATTTGGGAAGTCCGCATAGAGGGGCATCAGCACACAGTGAAGGCTGATGCGGTGGGATCTTGAGGCTGAGCACTTGGAGCAGGGCGAGTCTAGGGCAAGCCTGGGCCGGGACTTCGGCCTCAGCCGGGAGACCGTCTACCAGTACCTGTAGGACATACCTAATGCATGACTTGTAGGGATACTTCAGGGTGCCACCAAATTTGCAGTCAGGTTGGCGCCGGAAAGCGGGGCAAGGTCACGGGCTGCCCCTCCTGTGCGCGGGCAAGGAAGTCCCTATACCACTGCCCGGACTGCTTCAGGGTTCGCGCCTGGGTCTCAAAGTCCACATACACGATGCCGAAGCGCTTGTCGTACCCTTCTGCCCACTCGAAATTGTCCATCAAAGACCACGCGAAATACCCAGTTACTTTCGCACCGTCTGTAATGGCGTCTCCCAGTGCGGCGAGATGCTGCTGGAAATACCGGGTTCGCGCCTCGTCCTGCACGTTGCCATCGGCGTTCACGGTGTCCGGGTACGACGCGCCGTTTTCGGTGATGTAAATGGCGACCGGGTTGTAATCCTTTTGCAGCCGCAGCATCAAGTCGGTCAGGCTCTGCGGAGCCACCTCCCAGTCAAAGCCGGTGTACTCGCTGCCCTCCACACGCAGCCCCCTGGCCCTCAGCCAGCCGTCGTCGGGGGCGTCTTCCACCACACTGCGAGAATACATGTTGACGCCCAGGAAATCGGACACCACACCGATCAAGTCCAGATCGCCGGGCAGCACCAGCCCCTGTGCCTGCGGGCTGGCGTCGCCCAGCAGTTCCACGAAGTCGCGCGGGTAGCCGCGCCCGAAGACAGGATCCAGATACCAGCGATTGGCAAAGCCATCCTGACGGTGGGCCGCCGCTTTATCCATCTCGCTGTCCGTTGCCGGATATGCCGCTGCCAGATTCAGGGTGATGCCCACCTGTGCGTCTGGCACATTCTTGCGTACCGCCTGCACGCCCAGCCCGTGCGCCAGCAGCAGATGGTGTGACGCGGCGAAACTCTCGGCCAAGTTGGTGTGGCCCGGCGCGTGGATGCCGTTGCCGTAGCCCATGAACGCGGCCACCCAAGGCTCGTTGATGGTGATCCAGTGCTTGACGCGGTCCCCCAGCGCCGTGGTGACAACCTCCGCGTAGTCGCCGAACGCCAGGGCCGTGTCGCGGGCAGGCCAGCCGCCCCTGTCTTGCAAGACCTGTGGCAAGTCCCAGTGGTATAGCGTCAGCCAGGGCGTGATGTCGCGGGCCAGGAGGCCGTCCACCACTCGGCTGTAAAAGTCCAGCCCGGCCTGGTTGGTGGCTCCACGTCCGCCAGGAACGATGCGCGGCCACGCTACGCTGAAGCGGTAAGCGTTGACGCCCAGGCTTTGAATCAGGTCCAGATCACGGTCCAGGCGGTGGTAATGGTCACAGGCCACGTCGCCGTTTTCACCGTTCAGCACTTTGCCCGGCGTGGCGCAGAAGGTGTCCCAGATGCTGGGGCTTCTGCCGTCTTCGTGGGCCGCCCCCTCAATCTGATAGCTGCTGGTGGCGACACCCCAGGTGAAGCGAGGTGGGAAGTTTTTGGGATTGGGCTGGGTCATGGAAACTCCTGGGGAAGAGGTAAATGTTTAGAGGAAAAGGGCAGCAAGGAAAAGACGATCAGCTCATCTACTTCTAGTTCACGCCGGTGGCTTTCATCAGCACGGGCTGCGTCAGCGCAAGCAAGGGGAATACGGTCGTTCTTCTCAGTCCTTGACCGCGCCGCTGGTCAGGCCAGAGATCACCTGGCGGCTGGCGAACAGAAAGATGATCAGCAGCGGAATCACGGTCAGGACCACCATCATCAGCGTTGCGCCCCAGTCGGCGTCGACGTTCGACGCCCCTCCAGTAATGGTTCGCAGCGACAGCGGCAGGGTCATGGTGCTGTCCTCGCTCAGGCGCATGATCAGCGCACCCTTGAAATTGTTCCACGAGCCCACAAAGGTCACGATGCCCAGGGTCGCCAGAATCGGGCGGATGAGCGGCACCACCACTTTCAGGAAGATCCCAAACTCTGTGGCCCCGTCCAGGCGCGCGGCCTCGATCAGCGATTTGGGCAGTGCCGAGACGATGTACTGGCGCATCAAAAAGATGCCGAAGGCGTTCGCCATGCCCGGCACCCACAGCGTTCTGGGCGTGCCGATCCAGTGCAAGACGTTATTCATCACCAGAAAGCTGGGAATATCCATCACCAGCGGCGGAATGAGCATGGTGATCAGGATGAAGCCGAACAGGTACTGCTTGCCCCGGAAGTCGTACATGGCAAAGGCAAAGCCCGCCAGCGAACAGAAGAACAGCGTGGTGACGGTGGACAGTGTGGCGATGTAAAGCGAGTTCCAGAACTGCCGCAATGCATAGTTGTCGGTGGCTGCCATCATCTTCTGAAAGTTGCTCACCAGAGAGTCCCCAAACCACAGGTGCGGCGGCACGGTGAAGATTTGTGCGCCGGGCAACGTGGCCCAGACGAACATCAGGTAGAAGGGGATGACCGACAGGAAGCAGGCGATGCCGACGAACAGCCATAAGCCCACGCGGCCAAACGGCAGGCGGGACTGGCGCCGGGGCGGTTTAGGGGTGGCCACAGTGGTCATGAGCGGCCTCCATCACGAGAGAACAAGAAATTGTTGATCATGCTCAGCACAAAGATCGCCAGAAAGAGCAGCCACGCCATGGCCGAGCCGTAGCCCATGTCCAGGTCACGGAAGGCCACGTTATAGATGTGCATGGCCGAGGTCAGCGCGGTGCCGCCGCTGCCGCCCGCCTGCCCCACCATGATGAATGGCTCCTCGAACAGTTGCATGTTGCCCACGATGGTCAGTGTGAAGGCGTAAAACATCATGGGGCGCAGCAGCGGCAGCGTGATGAAGAAAAACTTCTGCACCTTGGTTGCGCCGTCCACCGTGGCCGCCTCATAGACATCCTCGCTGATGGCCTGGAGGCCGCTGAGGTACAGGATCACGTTCCAACCCACGTAGCGCCAGAACACCACCACGGCCACCGACACCGGCACGAGGTCCGGCTGCGCCAGCCAGCGAACTGGTCCCAGGCCCACCACCGACAGGGCGTAATTCAGCAAGCCCAAGTTCTCGGAATACAGCATTCCGAACACGATGGTGATGGCCACCGCGTTGGTGATGTACGGCAGAAACAGAATGGTGCTGATGCCGCCCTGCCACCTGCGCAAGGACTGGTTGATGATGAAGGCCAGTGGCAGGGCCACCAGATGTTGGGGTATGCCTGCCAGCAGCCCGATCCAGACCGTGTTCTTCAGGGCCACCCAGAACTGGTCCTCCGCACCTAGCGCCAGAGCGAAGTTCTCCCAACCCACGTATTGCCAGTTGCCCAGTCCGTCCAGGGGATTCCACAGGTGAAAGGCCAGAAACAGGCTGAAGGCCAGCGGAAACAGCCCGAAGATCAGGAACAGGATGAAGAATGGGCTGGTGAAGATATACGGCGCGAAGCGCTGCTGAAAGCGGTCATAGCTCCAGCGGCGGCGGGGCGGGCTGGGGGTCAGGGGCAGGTGTTTTTGCATGCGGTCATCCTTTCGTGCCGTGGGTCGGGCAGGGGCCGGACGGGGAGGTGGTGCATTGAAGACACAGTGAACGCTGGAGGAGCCACCTTCGCTCTCCTCCAGCCGGTCACTGAACCTGGCCCGGGCTCAGCGGGCGCGGCGCAGAATCTGGGTGCGGGCGTCAGCCAGGGCCTTTTTGATGTCCTTGCCCTGCTCCAGCACATTGGTCAGCTCGGTGTTGACGATCTGATCGGCCACCGAGTCGTACTTGTTGACGTCAATCGGCTGGGTCTTGCGGGCGGCGTCGCGCCACAGCACGCGGGCTTTCTGGTCGCCCAGGAACGGCACCCCCTGGCTGAAGATGGTGTCGTTCTGTGCAGTCAGCAGCGCCGGGAACGCACCGTTGTCGGTGAACGCCTTGAGCTGTGCCTCTTGGTTGAGGGTCATGAACTTGATGAACTCCCAGGCCATCGCTTTGTTCTTGGCGGCGGTGGGAATGGCGTAAAAGGTGCCGCCCCATGAGGCATAGCCGCCCTCGGGTAGGTTCTGCACGCGCCACAGGCCCTTGGTGTCAGGGGCCATCCAGTTTTGCAGCGCGCCGGTCAGCCACGCGCCGCTGAACTGCGTGGCCACCGTGCCCTTCTTGAACGCGTCGTACCATTCGTTGCTCCACTCACCAATCTTGGCGTCCAGACCAGCGTCGCGCACCTGTTTGGCAAGGGTAAAGGCGCGCACGAACCGGGCGTTGTCGGGGCCGACGAGCAGGTTGTTCTTGCTGTCGAAGTAGATGCCCTCACCGGGCTTGAGGTTGGTGCGGCTGACCACGCCGTAGATCCCCCCTGCAGCGTTGATCAGCGAGGCCCCGGTCTTGGCCTTGATTACCTTCCCGGCAGCGATATAGCTGTCCCAGTCCTTCATCATGGTTTCGGGCTTCACTCCCGCCTTATCCAGGATGTCCTTGCGGTACAGGAAGGTGCCCGGGCCGATGTCAGTGGGCATGCCGACGAAGCGCTTGTCCGCGCTGGTGGCCTGAGCGATGGTAAACGGCGTGAACAATTTCTTGTACTGAGCGGCGTTGTAGGGGGCCTTGTTCATGTCTTCGAGGCCCTTGCCCTCGGCGAACTTGCCGACCCAGCCGATTTCCACAGCCATCACGTCGGGCAGACCCTGTCCGGTGGCCAGCGCGGTGGTCATGGCGGTGTGGTGGTCGCCGATCTCCTGCGTTTGCAGTTTGATCGCCACGTTGGGGTACTTCTTGTTCCAGGCCGGGAGAATAGCTTTGATAGAGCTGTCCAGACTGGGGAAGACGGCGACGTTCAGGGTCATCTTCTCCTGGGCGTGGGCCGTGGTGGCGAGCAGTGCGGTGACGAGGGCGAGCGTGGCGATTTTCTTCATAATGACCTCCGGGGTCTGTTTGAAAGCGGTTTCAGATTGGGCGTGAGATGGGGCAGTGTAGGAGTTGAAAAATGTTGGTCCTCATTGGCCTGCAGCAGCAGGAGAATGTGGTGCTGGCCCGGTGGATTCGCGGATGATCAGTTGTGGAATGTATGGGGTCATCGGGGGGGACTCTCCGGCCAGCAGGCGCAGCACGTTTTCGGCGGCCTGCTGACCCAGTTCGTTCACGGCCTGATGTAAGGTGGTCAGCGGCGGCGTGGTGTAGCGCGAGGAAAACAGATCGTCGAAGCCAGTCAGAGACATGTCCTGTGGCACACGTATGCCCCGGCGGTACAGGGCCAGCCGCGCGCCCAGGGCCATCTGATCGTTGGCGCAGACCAGCGCGGTAAAAGGCAGGTCCAAGGCCAGCAGTTCGGCGGCGGCCTGCTCACCGCTGGCCTCGGTGTAGTCGCCGCGCTGCATCAGCTCTGGGCGCAGGGGCAGGCCGAGTTCGCGCATGGCCACTTCGAAGCCCTCGCGCCGTTCGACAGCGTCCTGCTGTGTCTCTAGACCGGAAATATAGGCCACTTCGCGGTGGCCCAGTTCGGCCAGATGGCGCACCACTTGCCGGATGCCTTCGCGGTTGTCGATCAGCACGCAGCGCTCGGTCAGGCCCACCACCTGGCGGCCCACCGCCACCAGCGGCACCCGCGCAGCCACATGCTGCAGGGCCTCGTCCTCGATCACCCCTCCCAGCACGATCATCGCGTCGACCCGGCGGCGCATCAACAGATCCAGCGCCTGCTGTTCCTGTCCAGCGTTCCAGTGACCGCTGACCACCAGGGGGTGATAAGAACTGCCCTCCAAGCCGCGCTCGATGCCGGCCAGCATCTCGCCGTAAAACGGGCTGCTGATGTTCTGGGTCAGCACTCCCACCGAGAAACTGCGTCCATTCGCCAGCGCCTGGGCCTGCACGTTGGGGACGAAATTCAGGCGCTGGATGACTGCCTCCACCCGTTCACGCTTATCCGGCGTGACATTGGCGGTGCCGTTCAAAATGCGCGACACGGTGCTGGGTGAAACACCCGCTTCCCGCGCCACGTGCATCAGCGTGACGGTTGCAGACATAAGTGGACTCCCGGCAGGCAAAGTTACCTGTCCTATAAATCTGGAGAAAGACTTGTTGTACATCTAGAGCATAGATCACTCTGAAAGCGCTGTCAAGAATGGGCAGACGCGCCTGTCGCTGCGTGACGAGACTGAGTTTTTGAGATTGCTGTCGCGCCCGGTGCCTGTTTGACGGTCAGGCCCTGGGCAATGCGTGAATTATGAATGCCTGGGTCATAGGTCCTGTGGGAAAGGTTGCCGCATGTTCGGGCGAGAAAACGTCTCGCCCGAACACAGCGGAATGGGCTCTGCAATTTGGTTTTTTGCTGACTGCCCCAAGCAGTGTCAGGGCAGCTTTTCGCTACCACCTCTCGCCACGGCGCAACAGGCAACTCGCTTTTGGGCGAGCACTGTGTAAGATGCAGGGGCAACGACAGTCGAAGAGGACCCGGTATATGAAGGGCGCACAGTTTCTTGATCCGGCGTGTGCCGCAGACCGGGAGGTGCTGGACACCTGTCCATCTCCGGTGACTGAATTCGAGGAGGTCAAAGACATGCAGCGAAACCTTCACACCGACTCCTTTCTTGAGCCTGCTGCGCGAAGTGCTGGGCAGCGCTGGAGCCTGGCCGCCGGCGTTGGACTGGGCCTGCTGCTGGGAGCCTGTGCGCCTGCGCCAACACCGAAGCCAGAACCGGAAAACCGCGCACTGGGGGATAATGTGAAGGTCTTTGATCCCAGTATGACAACGGCTGAAATTCAGGCGGCGGTCAAGGCGATCTACGAGCAACAGGTGAACGCCGAGTTCGGCAAGGGGCGCTACGCTCTGTTCTTCAAGCCCGGCACCTACGGCACGCCGGAAAAACCGCTGTTGATTGATGTGGGCTATTACACCGAAGTGGTGGGCCTGGGCCGCAGCCCCGGCGATGTGGTTATCAACGGTCACGTCAACGTGTACAACCGCTGCCTGGGGACCGATGACAAAGGCAATCCCAGTAACTGCATTGCCCTCAATAACTTCTGGCGCTCGGCGTCCAACCTGACCATCAAGGTGGCGGGCGGCAAGGACTGCCAGGCAGTCACCAATTTCTGGGCAGCGTCACAGGCCGCCCCCATGCGCCGGGTGGACGTGAACGGCAAATTTAGCCTGATGGACTACTGCTCAGCAGGACCACAATTTGCCAGCGGCGGCTACATCGCCGATTCCAGAGTCACCGGGACCGACGTGGTGGTCAGCGGCTCTCAACAGCAATACATGATCCGCAACAGCGAGATTCCCGGCTGGTCCAATGGCGTGTGGAATCAAGTGTTCTCGGGGGTCAAGGGTGCGCCCGCCACCAGTTTTGCCACGACAGGTCCAGACGGTAAGCCCGCCAATCCCTACACCACGTTGCCCACCACCCCGGTCTCGCGCGAGAAGCCGTACCTGTACTTGGATGCGGCAGGCGAGTATCAGGTGTTCGTGCCGGGGGTCAAGACCAATTCCAGCGGCGTGAGCTGGGCAAACGGCCCGGAAAGCGGCGGCAAGACCCTGCCCCTGAGCGGCTTTTTTATCGCCCGCCCCAGCGATAAGGTGGCAACCATCAACAGCGCCCTCTCGGCGGGCCGGGGCATACTGTTTACCCCCGGCATGTACGACATTGACCAGACATTGCTGGTGAACAAACCCGGCACGGTGCTGCTGGGCCTGGGCCTGGCAACCCTGACCGCCCAAGGCGGCGCGGTGCCGGTCAAGGTGGGCGACGTAAGCGGTGTGAGCCTTGCGGGCCTCACCATTGACGCCGGGCCTGTTAACTCGCCCGTGCTGCTGCAAATTGGTAACAATGGTGGCGCAGGGGGCAACGCCAGCGATCCAGTCGCCCTGCATGACGTGTTCTTCCGCATCGGCGGGCCGGGGGTGGGCAAGGCGACCACCAGTCTGATCGTCAACAGCAACAACACCTTGCTGGATCACATCTGGGCGTGGCGGGCCGATCACGGCGACGGCGTGGGTTGGAGCATCAACACCGCCGACCACGGCGTGATCGTCAACGGCGACGACGTTACTGCTACCGGACTGTTCGTGGAGCATTATCAGAAAGAGCAACTGATCTGGAACGGCGAGCGCGGTCAAGTGGTCCTGTACCAGAACGAGATGCCCTACGATCCGCCCACCCAGACTGCGTGGATGAACGGTGCGCTGCTGGGCTACCCCGCGTACAAGGTGAATAACTCGGTCAACGCCCATCAGGCATGGGGGCTGGGCAGCTACATCTTCATCGAGTCCGGCGCGGACATTCACGCCACCCACGGCTTTGAGGTTCCCAAAAAGCCTGGGGTCAAGCTGACCAGCCTGCTAACGGTGCAGCTTAATGTCGGCCACGGCACCATTGACCATGTGGTCAACCAGACGGGTCCGGCCACCATTCCTCCCGCCGACCAAAAAGAAGGCTCCACGGTGGTGAGCCTCAAGCAGTACCCAGAGTGAATTTTAGAAGGTACAAGGTGTGGCCTGCCATGACAGAGAGTGACAGGCTGACACAAGGTATGAGAAAGCGTACCCCACCGGGTACGCTTTCTGTCTGCGATAACCGCAAATGCCATCGAGCACGCGCTCCGACTCTGTCAAGCCGTGTACTCTCACCTCCAGAACGCGCTGTGGAACGACGTCCGCAACGCCCATATCCTCGCGTGGATGATCGTTGGACTGCTTTTGTCAGGGCGTATCTCTCTGGCCGCTCTCTCTGGCCGCATCGATCCCGTTCATTTCATCCCGTGCCACGTTCACGTAGAGCAGCGAGCGCCGCGTTCGTCGGTGGCTGAAGAATCCAGCCACCGAATGGGGCAGCGTTTATGGTCCATTGGTCATCCGTGCCCTGCGCGACTGGGGCGGTCAGACCCTGATCTGACGCTGGACACCAGCGTCCTGGGCGCCCTCGCAGAGTTCGAGCGTGCCCTGATCCACGAACGCCAGCGCGAGAGAATCGAGGCGGCTGAGAAGGCTGGGGTGTACAAGGGACGCAAAAAGACCCTGTTCATTGCGCAGGTCGGTGAATTGCAGCGGCGCGCAGAGGCAGGCGACTCGAAGGCCAGCCTGGCCCGAAACTTGGCATCAGCCGGGAGACCGTCTACCAGCATCTGAAGGCAACGCTGGCGCAGCACGTACCGAAAGTTCCCCCATCAAGCTGAGTTCGCCATCAATTTGCGAGCAAGCTAAAGAAACTTTATAGCCACAATTTTATAAATGTAGTTCACATTTTTCTTGAAAGATATCCTTCGGTTTTATAGACTGTACGGCCAAATCGAACTCGCAGATAGGAGGAATATGAATTTCCAACAACCGTCTGCCCTGGAGCCTTACCTCATGAGCCATGCGCTTGAGGCCTGCGTCACTGGTGTGGTCATCGCCGACGCGCGGCAGGGAGATTACCCTGTGGTGTACGTCAATCCAGCCTTCGAACAACTCAGCGGTTACCTGGCTGCTGAAATCATCGGCCGCAACTGCCGCTTTCTGCAAGGCGATGACCGTGACCAGGAGGCCCGGCAGGATCTCCGCGAAGCGATGGCCCATGGACGCACCATCACTACGGTTCTGCGCAACTACCGCAAGGACGGCTCGATGTTTTACAACGAGCTCGCGCTGAGCCCCATCCATGACGCGGCAGGGCTCCTGACGCATTATCTGGGTTTCCAGACCGATGTCACAGCGCGCGAGGAGGCCCGTCAGGCTGAGGTCAAGGCTCGCGAACAGATGGCCACCACCCTGAACCGGGTGACCGACGGCCTCATGTCCTTCGATCCGGAC